>LCPR01000017.1 GCA_001003725.1 Candidatus Saccharibacteria bacterium GW2011_GWC2_48_9 | reverse complement strand
TTTCGGACACATACCCGGTTTATCTGATGTGACATCTGGATGCATTGGACAAGCGTATACGCTGCCATGCGCGGTGGCCGATGGATTACTATGGTCATGCTCACCGTTGGTTTCGTCTTCCGTATCATCATCAGATACTAGATTCATATTGCATTTTGGGCATACCCCTGGTTCATTGCTGGTAACCTCTGAGTGCATCGGACATGTATATTTTGCCATTTTTTATCCCTCCTAAATACCTATAGCTATTTCTTGCGCTTTAATTTATATACTTTCAGAATCTCTTCGGTTGCTTGCGCCTCGTTGCCGCTTCTTACTTGGTGAATGACATGGGTGCTTAAGTGATTCTCTAACAATAAGTCTTCAACGCTCGACAACGCCTCTTTAATTGCCGAGGCCTGGGTAATGATGTCGATACAGTAAGTATCTTCTTCGACCATTTTTTGTAGACCGCGAATCTGACCTTCAATGATTTTTAGGCGACGAATCGCGCGTGGCTTCATTTCTTTCTTCATACCTTTAATATACCCCCTAGGGGTATCTGTGTCAAGCAGATTTTATATACAAAAAGAAGACTCCTGTTTTCTCTCAGAGCGTCAAACATGAGCCTTCCTATGGCTGATTATATAGGAACCTGATTATTTTTTAACTCCTTACTTCACGTACTGATCAATTATACGGGTCGAGCAAATGTATCAAGGTCGTTCGTTCTCTGGTAAACGTCAGGAGCGCTCCACCTTGACACCTTTGCCATGCGACCCCGTCAGATGACTCCGTTACGTAAAGTAAAGGAGGAAGACATGACTAGCGTAGCAGAAGCGACACAAACTGTAGCCACCGAGTACAATGGGTGGAGTAATCGGGAGACTTGGTTGGTGAACTTGTGGCTCTCGAACGACATGGAAAGCTATGAGCTTTTGCGCAGTATTTGCACAAGAGACTGTGAGTTGTGGGAGAAGGTCGAAGAGATTGAGGCACACTTCCAGAACCAACTAGAAGAACTGTACGACGAACCCAGCTTTTGGTCGGATATTCTCGGCACGGCACTAGATCGGGTCGATTGGTATCGAATCATCGAGAACAATCTCTCGTAGTCGATACGTCCTGAGCATGACGATAAACGGCTCACACTAGGAATCAGCCGAATTACGACACACCGTCCAGACCATGTACATAGCCCCCATAAATGGGCGACTAGTCACATCGTCCGTCCAGCTCGGACGGCAAGTAACGGCATGTCCATACTTACCCCCTCGAACTTTACATGCGTTCCGCAGTAAAGTGTCTCGTGTGCAAGAATGAACTATGCCCCAGACGTACCGACGGTACGACATCGGTTACTTATTGTTTGTCTTATTCGTCGCAAGGCACGGACAGCTGGTACATACTGTCCGTTGGACAGAATGTACACAGACTGCCGCGTACTTGGCCAAATAAGCTCCGCAGCCGAAGTACCGTAAATATGACCATTACAAGCTCGCTATCACTCCCTTGCAATCGTCATATTTTACCTACCCTATGGTTCTCAGCATCACCTCAATCGACAATCTGTATTAGTTTATTTTTTATGTTTACGTAAGAATATATTTTTATGTATTTATAATCTGTTGTTTCATATTTTTAATCAATCTATATAATATAGAGAAAGAGAGAGAATAAGAGTATGAAGAATGTAGAAGAAAAGAAGAAAGAACGAAAACTGAATAAGGGACAAGTAGAGGTATTGAAGTTGCTATACAGGTACCGTTTTACTACTTCCGAATTGCTGGCGAAAGCCGAAAACCAAAAGCATCTACAAGTAACTAGGTCACGACTGACAATACTTGAAAAACAAGGCTATATTGGCAGGCGCTATGAAAGTTCATATAAGCTGCTAGGTAAGTTTGCGACGTTCTATTTATTGCCGAAAGGTTTGCAATATTTGAAATCAATTGATGTAGTCGATCAGCAAGCAATTAAGATGATATATAACGATCGCAAAGCATCGGACAAATTCGTTGATTTTTGCCTGGCAGTCTGCCGTACAGCGCAAGCGCTCATTTCCTTTTATGGTCAAGAATCTAGAATGTTTACTCGAACCGAATTGCTGGACTACGACTATTTTCCACAGCCCTTACCTGACCTTTACATGTCTATTAAGAGAAAGACCGTACGGCACTATTTTGTTGATCTGTATGACGACGCAATACCGACCTTTGTACTGGTTAAGAAAATAAAAAAATACCGCGAACACTATGAGTCTGGCGAATGGGAAGCAACTGATAGCGACTACCCTGAGATTATCGTAGCTTGTGCAAACGACAAAGCCGAGCAACGTCTACGGAGGAAGCTCCTAGGGGGTACTACAGACGATGTTGTCGTGTATACCTGTACGATTGCCGGGCTAGAATCTGGTGGCGAAAACAATCCATTTACTGTGGTATAAAATCATAAAAAACTCTCCGAAAAGGGTTGAACTACAACTATATCTATAGTAAACTATAGATATAAGTATAGTACACATACTTACGGAGGGCAATATCATGGGTAGAAGAAAAGGCTCAAAGAACAAAGAACCAACTATCGATCCGTTACACACAGTGATGACTAGCGAGGAACGGCTAGAGTTTATCGCTAGTCTGATAGTTGACCGTATCGAGGAAGATCAAGAGGACGGTCACAAGCTCTTGGACAAGATTGGAGGCCAAGATGAACATAGACTTGCCTAGAATCTACGCAGTCGGTGCTATTCGTGTATCTACTGAAAAGCAAGGTCGTGATGGTGACTCACCAGACGACCAGCAAAAGCAAATTGACCGTTATGGCGACTCTCACAATATGCCAATTCGTAAGTATTTTGCTTTCCTAGAGTCAGGCTCAAAAGCTGACCAGCCCATGCAAGAAGCTATCGACTACTGCAAAGACCCTCGAAATCAGATCAAATACTTTATCATCAAGTCCATTGACCGCTTTACCCGTGGCGGCTCACGTATTTACGAAGACCTCAAAGAGCAGCTAGAAGCCTGCGGTGTAGCCCTTATTGACGTGTACGGTGTAATTAGTAGCGAGAGAGTGAATACTCTTGACCACCTCGGTTTTTCTTATAAATGGAGCGAGTATTCGCCAAGTAAAAAGACCGAGATATTAGAAGCAGAGCGTGCCAAAGATGAGCTACGCGACATCATGAGTCGTATCATTGGTGCGGAGATACGCTATACCCAAGCTGGCTATTGGATGCGCCAACCGCCATTTGGATTTAAGAGCGAAAAAGCAGAAACCCGACATGGCAAGCGCTGTATCCTCAAGCCTCACCCTACCGAAGCTCCGCTCATGCGTAAGATGTTCGAGCTAAAGGCGCTTGGTACAATGACTGACCGGCAGATAGTTGACCGAATGAATGATCTGGGCTTTAAAACTCGTGAGTTTTATGTACGTGATAAAAAAGATCAGACAAAAATTATCGGCAAGAGAGGCGGCAATAAACTACGTATTAACGACATCAATCGCTACCTACAAAGCCCTATCTATGCAGGTGTAGTAAAAGAAAAATGGACGAATGATAAGCCAGTTAAGGCTTGTTTTGATGGCTTGGTATCATTTGAACTGTACAATCAGGCCAATAGAGGCCGGGTCGCACTTCACGAGAGTGCAGATGGAGACATTGAGTATGAAAAAATCGAGCGAGAAGATAACAAGGCGAAACGAGGAGTAAAAAACGATGAGTTTCCATATAGGCGCTTCATAACATGCCCTACATGCCATAATCCACTACTTGGCAGCGCTTCACGCGGCAAAATGGGCAAATACTATCCTGCCTATCATTGCAGCAACCATGGCCATTACTTCCGCATACCTAAGCGGGAGTTTGAAACTACTGTTACGGAGTTTATCAAAGGTATCACCGTTGGTGCCGATAAACTCGATGCACTTACGGACGCTGTAATGACCGTATGGGAGCGAAAGCATCAGAGTATAAAAGAGGACGCAAAGACCCTCCAGAAGCGTGTAGATAGCCTTACGCAGCAGAAATACGCTATTCTCGACAAGATTAAGCTCGTTAGTTCGGTAACAGCTATTGAAATGCTGGAGGCAGACCTAGTGAAGACTGACGAGGAAATCACAAAGCTGGAAAGCCTCAAAAATGGTACCAGCAGCCCAGAGGAAACAGTCGATATTCACAAGATTGTTGCTTACGTCAAATATTTTATGGAACACCTGCATGAACTGCTAGTTGACCTCTGTAATCCAACCCTAAAAGCTCAGTATTTCAGTGTACTATTCGACAAAGCTCCAACCTACGAAGAAATAAAAGCTGGAACTCAAAAAGAGTCCGTGTTACCAGAGGTAAACGAACTCTTTTCGGCACTGAATGTGCAATCTTCTCTTTTGGTGACCTTACCGGGAATCGAACCCGGATTGCCAGGATGAGAACCTGATGTCCTAACCGTTAGACGATAAGGCCAGATGATGAGAGAAAACTACAGAAATTAGCTTGCTTATTTTTGCGTTTTTCCGAAGCATCGAAGCCTTATATGTATATAAGGCTTGTTTGGCCCCGCAAATTACTATCCTACTCTACCAAATATACCCACCCCTGTCTAGTGGTCGTGATCGAGCGATTCGATGATAGATATGAGCTTGCGGGGGGTGATATCGGCTTTGATAAGGTAGCCATCTGCGCGGTGCTCCATAGCCATACGAGACTCTTCATCTTGCTCGAAGTTTGTGAGTACTAGGACCTTAGTATCAGGAATCATGTCGCGGTCTTTTGAGCGGAGTGTGCTTAAAATGTCACTCCCTCGCTGCTCTGGCAACATGACGTCGAGCAACATCAGGTCGTAGGGTTTATTGCGAGCAGCTACTAAGCCATCGTTGCCGCTCACCACCCAGTCGACTTCGTAGCCAGCTTTTCGCAAGCTTCGCACGTACATCTCACCTATCAGGCGGTCGTCTTCTATACATAAAACGGTTTTGATAGCCATGAATTACCCTCGATACATATTATGGTTGCTGATCCAGTTTGACTTGGTCTTGATGACGTCTTCGTTATTTCCATTATTGCTTGCTTTGAGTTTTTCTTCAACCGCAGAATACAGTGGCAGGCTGAACGTGAACGTGGAGCCTTTGTTTTCTGAGCTGCGTACACTTATGGTGCCGCCGTGAGACTCTACCACGGCTTTTGATAAGTAGAGGCCAATGCCAGAGCCGGCGACTTGTTCTCGCGAACGGTGCGAGCGGTAGAATTTATGGAACAAATTGTGTACGACATTGTCTGGCATGCCAATACCGTGGTCTAGTACCTCTACTTCTACAAAGTCACCAGCTACCTTTGCATGCACTTCTATAATGCTACCTTCGTTGCTGTATTTGATAGCGTTGTCGATGAGGTTGGCGAAAACCTCGGTAATGCTATTTGCGTCGGCTGCAATAGTTGGGAGGTCGTGAGGAATATCGATAGCGAGCAAGCGCCCAAGCGTTGAGGCGCGTGTTTCCATGTCGTGGGCAATGGTATCGTAGATATCGTCGAGATGTTGCTCGGTGAGCTCTACGAGGTAATGCTTTTTGTCGTAGCGAGATACATTGAGGATATTATTGATGTAGGTGCTGAGGCGATTTGACGAGACAACCAGGCGGCCAAGTAAGGTTTTCTGTTCTGCCGTCAGCTCGTCACCAAGTTCATCTTCAAATACGTCGAGGTAGCCCCGAATAACTGTAATAGGCCCGCGTAACTCGTGGGCGGCAAACGCAATAAAATCAAGATCTTTTTCATCCGGTGCGTACTGTTCGGTGCGATCTTGAATAACGAGCACAATTTCGGTTTCGCTATCTCGTGAGTACGATGCGGCCACATCGTAGATGCGTGGTGTGGCTGAGCTGTCGGGGTTAGTGTGCACCCTCGTCCAGATCTTTTCACTATCGAGTTTATTTTTGTCACAATCTGCCAACCAGTACTCAAAAGAAACATCGCCACTATCGAACATGAGGTCGAGGTGAAGGTTGCCTTTTGTGTCGGCTCGCACTGGTGCGTGGCTGCTAGCATACGTGATAGTGCGCTTGGTGTCGAATACAATCATGCTGGACGAGGACTGTGAGAGCGCATTTTCCAGTGTGCGTACGTTTGCTTTACTGGGTGCGTCGGTAGTGCGGGCACTGTTGTTGTCGTGTTCGTATGTCAATTTATAGATAAGGTCGAGCATGGTTTTTGTGCCATCGTGGTCGTAGCGTTTTGCGTTGGGGTTGGGTGGCTTTATGGAAGAGTGCTCCCCTGCCACATACGATAGTGCCGCCGTAATGGCTTTGACGGGGTCGATGACAACACCGAGAGCGATAATATTGACTGACAGCCCTACGATGAGAGCCAGTGCAAGAAACGCCCAAAAAACCGGATCGTCGTGTGCCAGTATGTTGGAGACGATAAGTGCGCCCGCCAGCACTGCAACGCTGACAAACTGAAACAACACGATGATCGCGAGGCTCCTACTATGATGCCGACGATAAAAATCTTTAATTTGTGGTTTTGGTTTTTCTACTGCCACGATACATCTCCGCCATTGTTAACAGGTACAACAGATATCCATGTTTTGCCGCGAGGCAGCGGGAATGACTTGCCGTCTTTGTCGGTGAAGAACATTTGTTTTCTCATGTTTTCTTTGTGCCATATTACACCGTGTGCCTTGCCTTCTGCGAATATGACGGCGTCACCTGTGCCGGTTGTTTGATAGTTTTCGCGCACACCGTCTTCCATCACGGAGTTCATCTGTGCTTTTAGCACTACTACAACCTGCGAACTAATGTGCCCCGCTTCTTGGTCGGTGTGCGGTGCCCCTGCTTGCGAGCGAAGATATGTTTTGCTACCTGCGTCGTATTGCCAGGCACTGTTGTATGTCGGTCCGCTCATGGTTACGTTTACCTGGTTTGCCACTGCGCCGCCGGGCACCGTAGTGCGCCGAGCAATAGGCTGAGGGTTTGACTGGGCGTAGCCACGTGATGCGTTAAGCTCGTCTAGACTTGCAAAGCTGGTATACACATTGTGCGGGGCATAGCGATCACTGGTGCGCCAAAATGCGCCAGGGTTAGAGAATTGATCGAGATCCTTGTGTGAGCCGTTGCGAATTTCTTGCAGCGCGAAAAGGCTGCCGCCGACATGTGCGACAGCAGGATCGTACGGAGTCGTCCAGTCGATATAATACATGCGCAAGCTACGTACGGGGCCGATGAGTTCTGGTCGTTGCTGCTGGTAGAGTGCGGCAAATCGAGTGATCCCCCCTTCGGCAATAGCCTCGTAAACGACATCAGCCTGCTGCAAGCCTGACTGTGGTCGCGCGTCGGGACTATTTTCTATCATGATAGCGGTGACATTGCTTTTCGTCGCGGCTTCGTTTGCGACTGGAAGACCTGTGAGGGGTGAATAATATTGCTCAACCTTTTTTTTCTTGACTTCGTGGGTCAAAGGTACCTTTATGGGAGAATCAGGCGAAGGCGCAAATAGCGCATACGCACCAGCCGACAAAAGACATGTGAGCACGATAGCCATTGCTGCCGTGATTCTTTTGTGCGTGCGCACCCAGGTGACTATCGCTTGCCACTTGCTGTGGGCATGCAATCCCCGCATTTTTGTGTGTTCGTGAGCATCCATGCTTATGGTTTAGTATAGCATATAGAGGCTGCTACTCAGACAGAGCGCCGAGACTGCGGTCGATTCGCGCAATCACGGTATCTTTGCCGAGCGCGGCCAATGTGTCTGGGAGTGCGGGACTAAACGGTGCCCATGAAACACTCAGTCGAATAAGGCTAAAGAGTACCGCAGGCTTCTGCCCAGTTGATTCTAGTAGTGAGTTGAGGGTGTTCTGGATAGTATCGCTTTGAAAATTGTCGTCAGGGATTGTCGTAAATGTCTCTCGCGCTGCAGTGAGCATCTGCTGGGACTCGGATTGCTCAAGCTTCTTGAGCTGCTTGTTATCTTGCAGCATAGTCCAGTTCGGGTCTGGTTCTTCGAAAAAATACGAAGATAGTATCGGTAGATCTGTCAGTGTTTTTAGTCGATCTTGTACGAGAGAAAGAATTTGTCTTTTGCGCGCTTCGCTTGCGTCCTGCGCACTTGCTGGCCAAAAATTTTCAACGCGTTGCTCAAGCTCGTCGAGCGGGAGCATGCGGATGTGCTGGCCATTCATCCAGAGCAGTCGCCGCGCATCGAAGCGAGCCCCTGAACGCTGCACGCGGTCGAGGCTAAATTTAGCTACAAGCTCTTCGCGCGTAAAGACTTCTTGCTCGGTGCCGTCATTCCAGCCTAAGCTAGCAATGAAATTAATGAGTGCTTCAGGCGTGTAGCCGTCGGCGATGTAATCTAGAATGTCTTTTGCACCGTCGCGCTTACTTAGTTTTTTACCGCCCGTTTCTGCTAGGATATGTGGCATTGTGGCGAATATTGGCCGCTCTACCTCGAGTGCTTCATAGAGATTTAGGTATGTCGGCTGGCTTGATATGAATTCTTGACCACGAATCACGTGTGTGATTTGCATTTCTGCATCGTCGACGATATGTGCAAAGTTGTATGTCGGATAACCGTCTGATTTTATGAGGATGATGTCATCTACGACTTCTGGGCCGGTGCTTAAATCACCCATGACTTCGTCATGCCACGCATAAGCTTTTGGGTCACTCTTGAAGCGAAGTGGCATGCCAGCTTCCCACGTAGGTGGATTCTCGGGTCGATGATTGCGGTATAAAAATGCGCGCTTGTTTGCTCTGGCTTCATCGCGGAATGCCTGAAGCTGTTCGCTTGTGTACGGGTCCGCGTATGCTCGGCCGCTATCGATAAGCTTTTGGGCCCACGTACGATATATTTCAAGTCGCTCACTTTGCAGGTAGGGGCCATACTCCCCTGTCTTGTTCGGACCTTCGTCGTAGTCTACGCCCAGCGCGCTAAGGCATTTGATAATATGTGCTGCGGATCCTTCCACCTCGCGAGCTTTGTCGGTATCTTCAATGCGTAAAATGAACTGACCATTAGATTGTCGCGCGAGTAGCCAGGCGAAAAGAGCGGTACGGACACCGCCAACATGGAGAAAGCCTGTCGGACTGGGTGCAAAACGGGTGCGGATGTGTTTCATATATATGAGTATACCAGACAGCAAGAGCGGTCGCGCTCAGTTTACTGTCGCTATGTTGAGTTGCGTTAAGAGATGCTGGTAGCGATTTTACGGATTTGGTCTGGTGAAAGCGGTGCGTCACCGTCTATGGTATAGAGTATGCCGCCACTTACCCACGCCGCATTACTGTTGTAGCTATAAATTGTCAAACCTTTTTCCTGAGATATATTGTATTCGTTATCTGATTTTTCTTTTACGTAGTTTTCGAGAAGTGCGCTAGAGTCCCAGCTACTTGCGGATTGATTGAGGGTAAAGTCAGCATCACCGGTATTTGCAGCAAACTGTATGCGCACTTGCCCTTCGCTAAAAGCGACTGGTCCGTTGAGTCGATAGCCATCTGGCTGGTATCCGGGATAAGAGGCGTCAATACCAGCTTGCGCTGCTGCAACGCGTACCGATAGATTTGGCACATTAAGGTATGTCAGGTAGCCCCCGAACAGTATCAGCGCCGCGCAACCACAAACAACGCCAGTGAGTTTTTGCTTGTACGAAACTCCGCGTTTATGCTGTTTGGCATGATGTTTTGGTGCGGTATCGAGCGCTTCTTTGATGACTGCCTGTTTGATGACGCTAGCGGAGGGCAATGCTTGCTGGGGAGCTGCCTTCTTGGCGGCCTGGACTTTATGCGCACGCTCTAGTGAGGGGTGTTTCATGGGTGTATCGATATTGTGATGAGGTTGTTTATGGAGCAGAGTCTGGGTGTTGTGTTGCGCTGCTGTCTGTCGAGGGCGCGTAGTGAGTGCTGGGGACTTCTTTTTTTGCATAGCAAGAGTTGCGCGCGTTGGAGACGATGCAATGGGCATGCGCTTGATGCCGTCCATGCGGGGAGCGCTGTGGTGTATGACTGTCTGCGGCTGGACAGCAGTAGCCGTGTGAGGCTTTGAGGCAACGGGTTTCTTGGTGAACTTGCGGTTGAGGGTTTTTGAGCGCTGAGTTTTGTGATGTATTTGATGTGCAGCGGGCGTTTTTGGTTTGTGTGCGGTAGCAACAGGGGCTGATGGCGCGCTTGCTCCCCTCAGGGACGCTCTTGTAGTGCGGCTGCTGTCATCTGACACGGGCAATCCTGTGCGCGCATCATAATTGCGACCATTTATCGTCACTGTCTGTTTTTGACTCATCTTATCTCCCCAGAAAATATGTTAGTACACCGAAATCGCTTATGCCTCGCAGGTGTTATATCCATCATAGCACTTCGCCATGTGTTTTCAAGTCATATGATTTTTGCGCGTAACTGGTATAATTATAAGTAAATATGTATCATTCACCATCGAAGCGAGTGCTGTTCTGGCGCCGAATCATCATGACGATTATCATGGCTATTATAGTACTTGCAGGTGTCGCGGTATTGACGGCGTTTTCTCTGGGCTACGAATACAGCGAAAAAGACGGCACTATTGAGCAGGGCGGTATCTTGCAGCTTGGCAGCAATCCTAGCGGTGCGACAGTGACTATTAATGGTTCAGTATATGGCTCCCGAACGACCACAAAACTAGTTTCGCAACCTGGAGAGTATAATGTCGCGATGGACCGCACCGGGTATCGCACTTGGCAAAAAACGGTACCTATCCAGGCCGGTAATATCACCTGGCTCGCATATCCTCGGCTTATACCAGAGCGGCTAGAGCCACAGACGGTTGCAGAGTTTCCGTCGACTATGGCCGATGCACTTGCATCTCCGTCTGGTAAAAAATACGCAGTACTACCTAGGGGTGATACTCCTGCGGTGTCGACCATAGCGCTCGCCGAAGAGCAGGTTGATACGAACGAGTATACGCTCCCCTCTACTAGTTACACCGTGCCGACCGCCGAACGCCCTACTTCGCAATTTGAGATTGACAGTTGGAACGGTGATGAAAATAAGCTACTTATCAAGCATCTTCGTGGTGAAGGTGTGCCTGTCGAGTGGATAGTGTTCGATATGGCAAACCCGACAGAGTCTGTAAATCTTAATAGCTCACTTGGTGTAAGTGCGCTAGAGAAGCCTGTTTTTTCTGAGGGTGATGGCTCACAGCTATTCGCTATTGTTGACGGCGCGGTACGAGTGCTCGACCTCGACGACCAAACGCTTGGTCGACCGATGGTGCAAGATGTTGTCGATTTTAGACTATATGGAGATAAATTTGTTCTGTTTGTAAAAGCACCAAAAGATAACACCCAGCAAGTTGGCTATGTGAAGAATAGCTACGATGAGCCGCGTATCTTGCGCACTGTCGCTTACGACGGCACTAATAATGCACAGCTTGATGTCGGTAAGTATTATAGTAAATATTATTTTCTTGTTTCCTACGGCAAGCATGCTCAGCTTTGGTCAAGTCCACGTATGCCTGACGACTCTACGAGTGACATTGAGTTGACGAGCGAGAAGAAGATTGAACTTGACCGTGCTATTACTACCGCAGATGTTACGGATAACGGTCAATTTGCAATCGTACAAAACGGACGCAGCTTCGCCACATACAACTTAGAGATTTCGCAGCTCGATACTACAAAGTTCACAGCTGGCGACACCGATTTGCCACAGAAACTTCGCCACCTCGACACGTATTTACTTTGGGGTGTGCGCGACGGCATGCTTCGTACATATGAGTTCGACGGCGCAAATCAGCAAGATATTATGCCTATTACGCCACGATTAGGCGCTACACTCAGCCCTGACGGTAAATACCTTTATGGCTTCACGCAGCGTGACGACACACTCAGGTTAACTCGCGTTCAGCTACTCGACATCACTATAAATTAGAGAGATGCCGCACTCGACATTGCTTTCAGGCGCGAGATGATTACAGCGAGTGAGCTGTATGTTTATCGAGATCCAAACAGTCGCTCAAGCAGTGTAGGCGCTGTGCCGGTAAGCTCGGGAGCGACATTAGTAACTTCTTGTGATGCTGCAGGCTTTTTTGCACCGGCCGGGTCTGGACTGACTTGCTTTGCGTATACGAGTAGACGCTTGTCGGCTGTGCCGAGCGGTGTACAGGTGATGAGGGTGATTACGGGATCGCTGCCAGTATAGTTGAGCGCACCAATATTTGTCGGCTCCACTACCTTGATGTCATACACCTTATAGCTATAGCGCTTAGAGTTGTAGTTGATATATATTACGTCATCGATGGCAAGGCGTTCGAGTTGTGCGAATATAAACTTGTACGCACCAGAATCTGTCCAATCGCTACTTGAGTGTCCAGAAAACACAGAGTTACCAACCTGACCTGGTTCGCTTGACGCGCCCGGGTAGCGCACGTGTGCAATACCGTCGGCCATAGCCTTTAGTTGCTCTTCGTTAGTCGGCCCGACGTTCATCACCACTGGTGCATCGACATTTATCTTCGGGATGATCATCTTGGTGTCTGGCCCAACTGGCACATCGGCGTTAGGGTCGACAATTATATTTTGAGGCTCAATCGCGCCTGGTGAAATGTAGGCTTTAACGTACGCGACAAGTACTTGATTATATTGGAGTAATGCAAATACCATAATGACACTGAATGCTGCGGCAATTGGAATGAAGTGCCGGCTTTTGCGCACTTTTTTTGCACGACTTGTTGCTTGATTGATAATATTTTGGCGAAGTTCATACAATGCCTCGTCGCGTGTCAGTACGCCGTCATCGTCTGGTGCGGTGGTTGTATTTGGCGGACTCGTTTCGTGAGGCTTGGCTTGAGCAAACTGATGCTTAACTGCACTCACATAGTATTGTTCGTAATACTTTTGATAATACATCTGCCATGCGCTATGGTATTGCTTCCACTGTTCGGTGTGATTTAGTTCTGGTGCTGAATGGGTCTTGTCGTAAGGGTTGATGTCATCCTTTGCCATAGCCTTACCGGCGTCAGCTTTTGTATTGGGCTGATCTGCAGCGGGTGAGACTGGTGTAGTGTGGGGTGTGTCGATGCCAGAATTGCCTCCATAGATAGCGTCTAGTTCTCCGCGTACCACGTTTGCTGCGGCTTCGCGTCGCGCTTCACGTTCAGGCAGACGGGTACGGTTATCGTCACCTCGCGTCGGGACGGGTGTCGAGTCTCTTGGTGTTGGTTGTGGTGAGCGTGGATCCATACTAGTGTTTTGTCTTTCTTTAGTATACAATACTTGGTGAGTCACACAAAGAAGCACATGCTTTTGTGCTATGCCGCGGTGGTGGAATTGGTAGACACGCCGGACTCAAAATCCTGTGAGCATTAGCTCGTGCCGGTTCAAGTCCGGCCCGCGGTACCAAGTGAAATATAAATCGTCACGCAACAAGCGTGACGATATTTTTATAACACTACATCACAGTTTATTTATCGAGTGGTAATGCTCGCAGCAAGTGCTTCGAGTGGTTTTGGGTGCCAAAGTAACGCACTTGCTGCCCGTGCGGCAGTTTGCCCACGCCAGATCGCCATTGGGTTATCCCATTTCTGAGTGACCACTTGCCCTTCGTGAGCAATCACCAGGTAGCCCTGGTGTAGCGTCATTAGTGTGACAGGATATGACAGTGTAAACTTGTGAACGTTTTCTACCAGTTGCGCCAATTGCATACTGAAGGTTAGGATTTTGGGATAATATACATCTTGAAAAAGCTTCTGCAGCTGGGCAAAAGAGAGTACGTACAAGGTTCGGTTGCGTTCTACTATCACGGGTGCACTGCGGCGCACCAGGTCTACGGCATCACGTGTGAGTGTGATCCACCCACTATAACTCTCGATAAAATCATCGTATACCACCGTTGTCTCGCTGCTTTTACCTGCGTCCCCTGCGAGCAATATGCCCGTACTCCATGCGCCAAGATTTTGCATATCACCAAGCGCTTCTTTACTGAGGCTGCCAGAAATATTATTCGGTGCAAAGACGGCTTCTGTTATGGCTGGCGGGATTGTTTTGCGAAGTACATCTGGCAGTAGCACTTTCACTTCGCCCGCTCCCGCGCTAAGTGCCGTGCCATATGCTTCGGCGACGCCGGCAAATCCTAGCTTGTTGCCACCAATAATACCTAGTCGCCCACGCAGGCTGCGTTGCTCGGGCTTATTCCATTCGACATCTGGAAATAAGGGCTTATCGGTATCTTGGGTGCGCCAGTAGGGAAATTGTTGCATTGTATCTATAGTATCATGCGGCTGCAACTGGAGGCGTGGCACTCGGCTGTGTCGGCCCAGTACGGCTCATTTGTTTGCGCCGGTAGTCGCTTATCAAGCCAATCATGGCGAGTTTGATGTGGTCGGCGTCGGTCATGAGTTCTGGTTGATGGAAATCTTTTTCGTAGAGGCGTGTAAGTTCGACAGCACTGAGTGCTGAAGATACGCCAAGATGCCTCCGTGCGTTGAGTACGGGCGCGTTGTACCGATCGGGTGATCTGCTGAACTTTATCTCAACGGGAGTGATAGAACGACGTACGCCGCGGTGGTGCGAGAGCACTTGGATGTCATGTGTTTCTCTGGGGTAGTGTGTGCCAGAGTCGGAGCGCGCGAGCGAGGGCATGGCGACGAGTCGACCGGTCACCTCTCTGCTGAGCGCAAGAATACCTAGCTGCTCCGCGCAGAGACCTTTATAATTACCGATGTGTGATCCTCTATTCTCGACAGAATGCTCGAGTAGGTTTGCTGATCTTCCGGCGATATCTAAGAGTGTGGCATGATAAGCTTTGCGCACTGGTGTTGTAAAAGTTCCTTGTACCATGGTACTAAAAACCGGTAATGTTGCTCGTGATGTTTCTATGCGCAGTGCCCTGTCATGACAAGGTGTGCTATTGTCTAGGGTGCGCTCATGGCAGATGTCTTGGGCGCATTGCCAAGAGTCATTTGCCATCTCTAGCATCTCTAGTCTGCTGTTTTCAGTTAAAGTACTGTCTGCAACAAGCGCCGCCTCTGCTGCGGCCCATCCGGCTTCGTACATACGCTCTATGCTCTGGGATTGTGTGAGTTCGGTATAATGTAGCAGCAAGCGACCAACAGTGCGCGGTCCAACGAGATGCTTGTGTATGAGATGATATTCACTCGATGAGTCTTCGGCTGATCGCAACACTCGTGTCTCCATAGCGTCAACTTACTGTAATAAAAAGCGGTTACTTACTCTCGAGTGTATTAATATCGAGATTACCTGTAAGTACTAGTCCGAGAAAAGCGATCACGGCCATGATAACGAGTGCCAAGAGTAGCCCAACTATCACTGTTACAACCACAGACAAAATATGTGCTCCGGGTTTCGGAGTGTTTGACTCCTGATGAGAATTAAATTGTTTGTAGAGTATGCCTTGTGCACCGGGTTGCGTGACGCCTGCAATGATTCCGAATGTCGGAAGGTTGATATAAGCACATACGAAGCAAAAGTCGTCATCCAGCCACCTTTTGTGAGTGTTAGGCTGTGTTTGATTGATTCTTTCGCAGATAAGTCTTTTGCAAAAAACGAAGTGCCTGCAAGCGAGTAGCGAATAGACATGATGATACCCGGAACAATAAGGAGCAGAGTCCATAGTAGGACTTTGATAAATATGATGAGTTGCATGAGGAAGTATGCTGGATAGCGTTTGGCAACAGCCTTGATGGCTTCTTGGAAAGTGACTTTGCGCTGAGCCGCAACGGCATACGACGCATAACTGCTTAATCCATTGATAAAGACGCTGATGAGAACAATGCCGAGCACAAATACAGACGCAATGCCAGCGATGAACAGTATTTGCTCAATGGTTATTGAATCGATTGCTGGCGTGGCTGCTGCTTCGCCTGCTTCACCTTTTTCTGGCCTTTCCTGTGTCATATTGGCTATGAATCCCGCGATAGACATTACAAGAAAAATGATCGCAAGGGACTTTGCGTAGGCAAACATCCTCGTAAAGCCGTTGAGGCCAACGAAAAATGGGTTGTTTTCGTATTCGGCTGATGAGGCGGATTGTTGCGGGGGTGTCGGTTGACCACTAGCCGTTGTGTGCTCAGTAGATGCTTTGTATGGAGGTGTTGGTTGTGCCATCATGTCGCCTTGTTTAGATTGTTATCATTGTAGCAGCTTTTACTTCACTTCGATACTCACCGGACAGTGGTCTGAACCCATCTGTGTAGCGTGTATATCCGCGCGCAGTATCCGCTCAGTTAAGCCGCTGGTCGCGAGCCAATAGTCGATACGCCAGCCTACGTTCCGTGCGCGAGCATTTGCCCAATGCGTCCACCAGCTGTAGTGTCCGTTTCCCTGTGTAAACATACGAAATGTGTCGACGAAACCTGCGGCGACAAAATTATCGAATCCCTCTCGCTCCTCTTTGGTGAAGCCATGCTTGCCGACGTTAGGCTTTGGGTTGGCGAGATCATCTTCTGTGTGCGCTACGTTAAGATCACCACAGAACAATACCGGTTTTATAGCTTCAAGTCGTTGCATGTAGGCAAGCCAAGCTTTGTCCCAGTGCTGATGCCTGAGCTCAAGCCGAGACAAGTCGCCTTTTGAATTGGGTGTATATACTGTCGCCACGATAAAATCCTCGTACTCAACTGCAGTTACTCTTCCTTCTTTGTTGGCGTCACCGTATGTATCGCCGCGCACATCGTATTGCTCCAAAATATCGTCGGGAAAACCATACCATACATTGAGCGCCTCTGTTTTTGAGAAGATAGCGGTGCCACTGTAGCCTGCCTTTTCTGCACTGTTCCAGTATTGGTGGTATCTGGGTAGGTCGAGGTCAACTTGTTCTTGGCGGGCTTTGATTTCTTGTAAGCAAATGACGTCGGGGTCATACGTGTCGATGAATTTTGAAAATTCACCTTTATTGATTACTGCGCGAATACCGTTGACGTTCCAAGAATAGAGCTTCATATCTTCTTAATTATATCACGACCTTAAAATGATGAGCGCGCCAGTCTCTCGCTATCTTGACTCTGGTGTAATATATACGTATAATACTTGAGGTTAAGTTGCTCTCTATCCCCTACTATAAGGAAATCATGGGACACAGTACCGCAAGAATGTATCTCGCCAGCGAGGACAAGGCGAATCTGCTGCGCCATGTGCGCGACAACATCGATGGACGATGCGGCGAAGTGGATGTGGACGGAGGAATTGTGCTGTACCTGCGCGACACATCGTCGCGCAATATGGCGCACTCTACGCCAGCCGTTCGTGCAAGGCTGCCACTCGAGCAGACGAAGGTTCACTGTCACGCCATTGGCGGCGGCATGATCCGGGCACAAGTGCTCTGCCAGCAGACCGGCGCGCTCATCGCCAGCATCACGCCGTGCCAGGACACGACCGAGCACTGTGTGATGGTGCAGGAGCCAGCGCGACTCGATGCGTATTCACCACGTCCGGCAGCGCTGTCGGCTTGAGATACAGCCCTCTTCAGGAGGGCACCCTACCCCGCGACAATGTTGTCGCGGGGTTTCTCATATCTAGGCGTGTTTGATCGCTCGTTGCGCTTCGCGGTCTTGATCGCGACGCTTGAGTGTTTCGCGCTTGTCGTAATTCTTTTTACCTTTACCTAGTGCAATGATAAGTTTGATGTGACTTTTCCTCGTCAGCATGCGTGTCGGTACAATAGCACTGCCCTGTTGCTTTTTGGCCTCTAGTGCCATGATCTGTGCACGGCTAGCGAGCAGCTTGCGTGGCTCTGTGTCGATAGTGCGCGCGCTAGGATCACCTTTTTTATTAAGACGTATACTGAAGCTTGCGTTATTGAGCCAAAGCTCTCCACTACGGATAGTCACGAATGAGCCTTTGAGCTGTACGTGGCCATCGCGTGCAGCGCGTACTTCGGGGCCTGTGAGCACCATGCCGGTTTCGAGCTCGTCTCCAAGTTCATAGTCGAAGCGAGCCCTGCGATTGAGGACAGCTCCAGCTGGCGTATTGGCACGTTTTTTTGTAGACATTATTGTTTAGTATAACAGATAGAGCGACGCAGCTATAGTGAGCCGCCAGTTGAGTGAGTATAGCGCGTATGCATGCTATACTGCAAACTATGAAAAAAGCAGACGAAATCGCCACTGAATTATTGTTAGCAGCAGATATTAAGATCGATGGCAAAAGGCCACAAGATATCAAAGTGCATGATAAAAGGCTTTTTGCAAGGGTTCTAAGAGACGGAGATCTTGGACTCGGCGAAGCGTATATGGATGGCTGGTGGAGTGCAAATCAGCTGGATCAGTTTTTCTGCAATGTCCTTTCGGCGAATCTCATGGATACCGTCAAGCTGACGCCTAGTCTCGTGGCGGCGGCGGTGTCCGCCAAGCTTTTTAATCAGCAGACAACTGGCCGTACAAAGTCAGACCTATCTCATCATTACGATATAGGTAATGATTTGTACGAAAAGATGCTCGACGCACGAATGATATATAGCTGTGCGTATTGGAAAGACGCCAAGACGCTAGACCAGGCTCAAGAGGCAAAACTCGATCTCGTGTGTCGTAAACTTGGATTTAAAAAAGGCATGACAGTACTCGACATAGGCTGTGGTTGGGGCGGCTTTGCGAAGTACGCCGCACAGCACTGCGGCGTAAAAGTCACGGGTATTACTCCTGCAAAAGAGCAAGTTGCCTACGCAAAGAAAAACACCAAGGGCCTCGACGTAAAAATACTACAAAAAGATTACCGAGATATGTCAGGCAGCTTTGATAGGATTGTATCTATCGGAATGCTTGAGCACGTCGGTGGCAAAAACTATAAAACATTTTTCGATGCATGTAACGACATGCTTGCGCCAGGTGGCATGATGCTACATCACACTATCGGTGGGACGGTAAAATACGATCCTCGTACGGCACAATGGATGCGCAAATACATTTTTCCTGGCACATATTTGCCGACACTGGGAGACATATCAAAAGCTGTAGAGCGGACATTCGCCATTGAAGACGTACATAATTTGGGGCCGGATTATGACAAAACACTCATGGCATGGCACAAAAAATTTGTCGCTTCCTACCCTACTCTTGACCACGATCGCTATGACGAACGCTTCTATCTCATGTGGGAGTACTACCTCTTAATTTGCGCGGGATTATTCCGCTCGCATGGCTTGCAGCTTTGGCAGATTGTGTTTCGCCGACAAGAGCCAGCCGCAACGTATAAATCTGTTCGATAGTGCGATAGGTAACGCTGGCATTATGGTATAGTTGAGCGAGATGACAACGCAACATCCAGTTCCCAAATTAATTACATTCGACGGTGAAGCTCGTAGCGGAAAAGGCACGATCGTCCAGGCGGCAAAAGATTATTTGCGCGATGAATGTGGCTACAACGTAATGCTAATCGACGCCGGCCAAGTGTTTCGAGTGCTCGTGGTTGCAGCAATGCGGGCCGGTGTGTCGCTCGACAACCCAGGTGAAATAGACGCATTTTTGCGCGATCCATCGCAAGCTCATTCTTGTGTTGAGATGGTTAAGAGTGTGTATCACATGCCAAAAGACGAACGCGATGCGCTACTCTATACCAACGAAGTCGGCGCAAACAGTGCCAAAGTTGGTGCTCGCCCGCTGTCTCAAGATTTTAAAGACTCACTACTAAAAAAATGGATGAAAGATGCGGCTGTCGAAGGCTACAATGTAGTGCTGCTCGATGGACGTGCACTCGAAGAAACTGGCGCTATGCTGGTGAGTCATGGGCTGTGCGAGCTCGACGTAGGATTATATTTTGTGTGTGATGCAGAAATGGGTGCTCGCCGTACGCTAGGCCTTGCAAATAAGACTTATCAGGAGCTGCGCGAATTCGAAAAAATAGAAGTAGACATGCTCGTGCGTCAGATAGACGTGCGAAACCATGCCGACAGAGTGCGTACGGTGCAACCTGTTAAGCCTCCCGAGCAGGCGCAGCACTGGCTATTGCCAGATTCTATTGTCTACAAGTCTTCGCAGACTACGCCAGCATTTTATATTGTTGACACTTCGGCCGATATGTCGAAAGCAGCTATGACGCAACCGATATGTCATTTCTTGGGAAGTTATTTGCGTGAAAAATAAGGTAGATAGCATATACGCCGTAAGACCGATAACCGCTTGGCAATACGTAGTCGAGGTACAGGAGGCGGTATAAGATGAATATATGTATATTCCTCGACTCGCCACTTCATGCTCCCGGGGGAATGGTGCAGTCTGTGCTCAATCAACGACTTGCGCTGCAAGCGGCAGGTCACACGGTGTATCTTGTGTGTCTTGGTCGCGGTAAAGCTGCGGACGTTCGAACGCTTTTCGCTAAGCCCTATGTATGTATAATTAATGACCATGTTAATTTTGCATACCTTCTTAACAATCCGCTTGCTACTTGGCAAGTACATCGTTTTTTGAAACGTCACAATATTGATGTAGTGCATGTCCAGAGTGATATGTCTACCGCAAACCTGGGCGTCAAGCTCGCGCGACGCATGGGCATACCGGTGCTATCGACTGTACATAACTTTTTCTGGCCAGCGACCGGACCATTGCAGACGAGCGGTGGCTTTTTACTCCAAGCGGTATATCTTTTGCATAGCGGACATAGGCTGCGACTAAGTACGTTTGGTGATAATCGGCTTGAGCGTGCGGTGCGCGGCATGACCGAAACAATGTGTCGGCAGGTCGATGTCGTTATTGCTCCTTCTGCGCATCTCAAAAATAAACTGCAGGAGTGTGGGGTTACTACCGATATCGAAGTGATTCCTAACCCATATTATGCTCCGGCAGAATCCGAGCAGGCTCCCACTCTTTTGAGCAATGCTCACTCGCCTCATTTTGTATGGATAGGACGCTGTGCGCCGGAGAAGAGATTAGTAGAGTTTGTGAAAGCGGTGGCTTTAACGGCGACACAGACAAACCAAGATTTCAGGGTGACTATTGTGGGTGACGGCCCGGACTTGGTGCGGGCGAAAGCATTGGCTTCGAAAGAAGGTGTGGCATGGCTGATCAATTTCGCAGGGCGGGTAGATAACCGAAAAGTGACACAGTATATCGACGACGCGTCTTTTACGGTGCTTAGCTCATATCATTTTGACAATCAGCCAGTGGTGATAGCAGAGTCCCTGAGCCGCTTCCGAGGCGTACTATATTGCGATGAGCGCATTACGGAGGGTGTGGCGCAGGCTGGCTTGCGAACTGCGTCACCAGACGCCGCCGGGTTCGCAGACTCTATGGTTCAAATCGTTGCCGACCCAGCAATTGCCGTACGGTACTCTCACCTTGCGAAAGCTGCGGGCGAAGAATTCTCGTATACGCAGTTCACTAAACGATTTGAAGAGGCAGTTCGCGTCGCACGCTCGCGTCGTGTGGTATAATAAACGAAAGTTATGGTTATGTTACCAACATTGTCGATAGTTATTCCGGCGTACAACGAAGAAAAAGTTATAGAGAAATGCTTGCTTTCATGCGTGACGCAAAAAGAGCTCGCAGATGAAATTATTGTTGTCGACAACAACTCTTCTGACGCAACGGCAAAAATCGTACGTCGTTTGCAGCGTCTGCACCCGGAAGCGCACATTCGCCTCCTGAAGGAAACTGAGCAAGGCCTCATTCCTGCGAGAAATCATGGATTTAGGGCTGCAAAGGGCGAAATAATGGGCCGCATCGACGCTGATTCAAAGTTAGGTGACGACTGGGTGTATACAGTGCGGCGCACTTTTGCCAAAAAATCCATCGCTGCGGCGACGGGACCTGTGGCGTATCACGACATGCCCATGCCAAAAGTAGGCTTGGCCTTCGACAAGCGCATCCGTCAGGCACTCTACAACTCCGCAAAAGACCACACGTTTCTGTTTGGCAGCAATATGGCTATTCGTAAAACGGCGTGGTTACAGATACAGGAGCTAGTGCACAGAGATGAAGATGACCTGCTTCATGAAGATATCGATATTGCGCTGAGTTTGTTTCGAAAGAATTTACACGTCGTATACGACCAGCATATGGTTGGCGGCATGTCGGCTCGCCGGCTAGAAGACAAGCCAAGAGATTTTTATAATTATGTCATGCGATTTGAGCGCACATTTCAAGCGCACGACATTTCAAGCGCAAATGCCCGCATCCCTATTTTCATCTATCTCATGATATACTTCCCTATTCGAACGCTTCGAAAATTTTACGACGGCGACACCAACAAATTCACACTCTCAAAACTTCGCGAAGACATTCGTGAAATCGCAGAGCGAATCTAGCTACACCCATATGCAAACATTTTTCTTCCATGGATTCAGTGGTGGTGGCGGACAACCTCTCGGGCCATTTGCACGAGAACTTGGGCTTGATATGTCTAAGGTTGTCTTGCTTGATATGCCAGGCTTCAAAGTAGCCGATGGTACGCTCGACCCAGCTGTACTGGAGAACCCTGAAGCATATGAACAAGCAGCAGAAGCGGCAATACTCGCCCAGTGCACAGCTGGTGAAAAGATTCGAGTGATAGCGTATTCTCATGGCGCGATACCCGCGTTTCTTTTTGCAGCTCGCCACCAAGAGCTCGTGGAGCAACTGGTGCTGGTATGTCCGGCCTCTTCCTTGCATCCACTGGTGAGCTTGTTGCCGCGTGTTATGAGACGTGCGGTTGGCGTGGCTGGTGTTGAGCGTGTGCTCAGCATAATGCGTAACCCTTACTTGGTCGACGCCGTTACTTTGTACGGCCGTAAGCGTTACTGGAGTCACGATGCGCTGAGGATGCGTCTCAAAACACGCCGCGAAGAGTCGGCGCAGTACAACGCAAATATGTATCATCTGATGCAACAGCTGCAAACATTCCAACGGCAATGTGACCACATAAAAATAACTTCCGTGCCTACGGTGATACTGCGGGTGACCGACGATGAAGTTATTGGACGCGACTCGGTGCAGTGGTTTCAGCGCCACATTGCTACAACAAAGATCGTGTCTGTATCAGGTGGCCACGCGGTTCTTGCGGTCATGCCAAAAAGAGCCGCAGCACGCCTTAAGCCACTTTTGTAACTCTTATAGCTCTGGGAATGGATTGTACTCTTCGGGTTGAGAATGTGTTCCCCTTAGGTGTAGCGCAAGTTGCAACGCAGGATGTGCGTTTATTAAGTCGTCGAGCCTTTTAAGTATTTGCTCATCTGTCTCATCGTCTGTGCTGGCATCGTGCGGTGCCTCCGTTAGCATTTCGTCGATGTGTTGGTTGAGCTGTTGCGATACAGGCCCCTCTAGATTCCGAATCACCCCTAGGATATGCCTGAGGCGGTTTGTAGGATGGTCGGCTTGCTCGCGATGCGCAGTACCATCTTCGATTCGTCTTTGTAAGTCCTCGTTGTGTTCGGGGAAAAGCGCTACAACCTTTGGCTTTTCGTTATCCATTAACTCATGTTTTAGCACAAGCGTGACCTGTAGTCAATGTCTATGCTATACTTAACAGATATGATCGCCGATATTACCGTCACCGAAAAATCCTTTGGATCAAAAGTCTTGATGAGTGGAATCAAGTTTTCTATCGACGACGGCGAAAAAGTCGGCGTTGTGGGGCGTAACGGCGTAGGTAAATCCACCTTATTTGGTATTATATCTGGCGCAGACAAAGATTTCACTGGCGATATCATCTATAAGCGCGGAGTAACGGTAGTGTCCACCGCGCAGGAGCACCACGACATGGGCGACACCACTGTACTGCAGTACGTCTTGGATGGATTGCCAGAATACGCTGCCCTCTCGCATATTATCGAAACATATCCCGCGACTATGGGAGATGATATGAAGCTTATCGATGAATATACGCAGGCGCTCATGCGTTTTGACGATAAGGGGTTTTATCAGATAGAAGAGCAGATCGAACGCGAACTCGACAATTTTCAGCTAACAGGCGTAGCGCACCGCCCATTTAGTACGCTATCTGGCGGTCAAAAGCGCCTTGCTGAGGTGGTGAAGATCATGCACTCCGACGCGCACTTGGCACTTGTAGACGAACCGACAAACCACATGGACTACGTTGCCAAAGCGCAGTATGTCGAGTGGATGAAAACAGCTCGCGAAGCAATGCTGGTGATTACTCACGACCGCGACGTGCTTAACGAAGTCGACCGCATAGTTGAGTTAAAAGACGGCAGCAGCAAGAGCTACAAGGGCAACTACGATGCGTATCTCAAGCAGAACGCTGTTTCTACTGGCGCACAAATGAACGATTTTGAGATGATCGAAAAACGCATCGCCACCCGCAAGCCGCTGGCCCACTTATCCAGAAATTCAAACGCTTAGAAGAGACTTCGCGAGCCGAACTTTCCGAGCTGCAGGCAAAAGAAAAACCGACGTTCTGGATAGACAAAGAATCTGCTTCAAACCTCAACTACAAAGTGGCTGCACAGTACGATAAGTTCAAGGCGAAAAATATTCGTATGAATATGAAATCCGATGAATCGCGCAGTAAGCACGTACTGGTGAATGTTAAGAACTTGAGCTTGGGATATGGTGACACTCCCCTGTTCGACAAAGTCAATATCGATCTACGCGAAGGCGAAGCCCTTGAGCTAAGGGGTCGCAATGGTGCTGGTAAATCCACACTTCTCAAGATCCTCAGCCGAATTACCGAACCCACCGA
>LCPR01000016.1 GCA_001003725.1 Candidatus Saccharibacteria bacterium GW2011_GWC2_48_9 | reverse complement strand
TTCTTTTGAATAGATACGTTTATATTATTGTTGGCTTTTATCTTGTAGTCACTTGCCCATTTCCAAATCGTCTCACCGTTATCCCGATCTATATATATACCAACAACTGGATCTTCAAAATTTTTATTAGGGGTAATCGAAAAATCGAGCGAGATTTTATCTTTTGTCTTATGGAACTTGGTTGATATCTCAAATTCGCTATTTTGCGCAATTTGAACCTTCTCTTCACCATCATCAGTTTTAGTTGTACTAGTAAGAAAAAGTTCTGAATATTTTCGAGCTATTTCCCCTGGACTACCTAAACCTACTATACTACCGTCCTCAACCATCATAGCTTTATTGCAGAATTGCTGCACAGACTCCATCGAGTGAGTCACAAGTATGACTGTTTTCTTATTCTTCTTAAGTTCTGCAAAATAAGAATAGCACTTTCGCTGGAAAGCCTCGTCCCCCACCGCAAGCACCTCGTCAAGTAGTAAGATGTCACCATCCGCCCGAATAGCAATTGAAAATGCTAGTCGCACTTGCATACCGCTGGAATAATTTTTAAGCTTTTGATCCATAAACTTTTCTAGTTCGGCAAACTCTACGATATCTACATACATAGCATCCATCTCATCACGACTAAACCCAAGTAGGGCACCGTTTAAAAACACGTTTTCTCGGCCCGTAAGCTCTGGGTTGAAACCTACACCAAGCTCAATAAAAGGCACCAGGGTTCCGCTCACCTGAACCTCACCTTTATCTGGGCTGTAAATGCCAGCAAGCGTTTTAAGGAGTGTACTTTTTCCGCTGCCATTACGACCAACGATACCGAAAAAATCACCTTTTTCTATTTCAAAATCAAGCCCCTTGAGAACATGTTGTATTTCGTAGCCGCGCTTCTTATCTTTGCGAAAGACATTAATAATCGCTTGCTTTATACCTGAATGTTGCTCATGAGGAAGTTTAAATGACTTGTGTAAATCTTTAACCGAGATAGCCACTTCTTTATGCTTAGCCATACTACACCCTCTCCGCAAAATATTTCTGACTTTTTTTGAAATACACTACTGCAAGCACCAGTGTTAAGCCGATAATTAAATATGGTATTAACAGCAGTAGTGGATCACTAAATAGTTGAGATGCCGTAATAACATTTTCGCCACCTACCAGCTCTGCGCGTGCATTCTGAAACACAACAGCAATAGGACTCAGCATGAGAAGTTGCGCGGCCTGATTGCTAAACTCCATGACCATTTGGAGTGGATAGATAATAGGGGTTGCATAGAACATAGCCTGCAACACAACCTCCCAAATATGCGACACATCACGATACTTAACGTAGGCCGCAGACAAAAAGAAAGCTAACGAAAGCGCAAATGTATAGAGTAGCAATAGGTTTGGTATAAACATTAACGATTGCCAACCGAAGTCCACGCCATCGAATATCATAAACACAAACACAACCAGAAGGTTAAGGAGTAAATTTATAAGCGCAGATATAGTTCCAGCTACGACAATAATATATTTCGGAAAGCTGATTTTTCGTATCAAGTCGCCTCTCGACACAATTGCTTGCATACCTTGACTCGTAGCCTCGGTGAAGAAAGTCCATAGAACGATACCAAGCAGTAGCGCAACAGCAAAATGCTCTATACCTGCACCAAAGCGAAGGAAGTGCACGAATACGATGTACATAATTGTAAAAAGCATCAATGGCTTTAGTAATGACCATAGGTATCCCAGCACAGAACCCTGGTAGCGGAGCTTGAATTCTGTGATTACAAGCTCTCTAAGTAAGATGCGATTTTTTCGAGTTACGATGTTTGATAGTTTCATAGTTGCTCCAATAATTATATGATAGAACATGAATTATGAACAGAGTTGCGGTAGTAGTACTAAATTGGAATGGCATGGAAGACACCGTGGACTGCTTGTCATTTCTCTCGAAGCAGACCTATCGTGATTTTCACATCATACTCATAGACAATGGCTCTATCGAGGCTGATACAGATGAGAATCTTGAGATGCTACAAAGTACTTACACCAACCAGCTAACTATTGTCCGAAACAAAAAAAACCAAGGGTTTGCGGGTGGCGTAAATATCGGCATTCGTATGGCGCTTGAACAAAATTATGACTACGTAGCTCTTCTCAACAACGACGCAAACGTCGATAAAGATTGGCTTGAGCATCTCGTGGCGTCCGCTGATGTGCGTGGAAGCGGGATAACTACAGGCTTGTTGCTACATAGCGATGGTAAAACTATAGACAGTACAGGTGACTGGTGTTCTGTATGGGGTCTACCTTTTCCAAGAAATCGAAACGACAAACGAGCCGAGGCGCCAAAAAGCGAGCCTGTATTTAGCGGAAGCGGTGGCGCTTCATTGTATTCTGTAGAAATGCTTCGAGAAATTGGACTGTTCGATGAAAAGTTTTTCGCTTACTACGAAGATACTGATATTAGTTTTCGCGCGCAACTCTACAAGTGGGAGGTGTATTACGTAGATGGCGCAGTCGCGTACCATAAACAAGGTGCAACCAGCGACAAGATTCCCGGGTTCGCCGTGTATCAAACATTTAAAAACTTGCCGCTTTTCTATATCAAGAACATGCCGCTGCGATTGATCCCTTCTACTGGTTCGCGTTTTTTGCTCGCCTACCTACTAATGCTTGGCAATGCGCTTAAAAACGGCAATAGCATCCCAGCTTTGAAGGGCTGGCTTGCACAGGTTCCTCTGTTTTGGCTACACGCTATACCTGAGCGCATCAAAATTCAGCAAGGACGTAAAGCGACAAGCGAACATATTAAGTCTATACTGTGGCCAGATTTGCCACCCGATCAAACAGGTTTACGCAAATTCCGCCAAGTCTTTACTGGTAAAAAATAGTATACTAGATACACATGAGCCATATAGCTATCGACGCCCGTATTATCAATAGTTCGACAGGTCGTTATGTCGAAAGACTACTGCACTACCTTGAGCAAATTGACAAAGAGAACACCTATACTGTCCTTGTTCCTACTAAAGATAAGGATTTTTACACACCAACAAACCCAAACTTCACTATCCAAACTGTAGATTTTGATAACTATTCATTTGGTGAGCAGATTGGTTTTTTGAAATTTCTCAATACGCTTGGTGCGGATCTCGTGCATTTTTGTATGCCGCAGCAACCAATACTATACAGCGGCAATCACATCACGACATTTCATGACTTAACGTTGCTTAATACCTACAACTCAGACAAAAACTGGCTCGTGTTTCATGCTAAACAGCTCGTAGGCCGCTTTGTGTTCCACCGAGTGGCAAATAGTAGTTCTCGTATCCTCGTGCCAACGTGGAATGTCAAACGAGAGCTTGAGGCATTTCACAAAGGTATCGAAGACAAAACTGTCGTTACTTACGAAGCTGCAGACAAACTACAGGCCGGCAAAACAACACCGTACAACAACCCGTTCAAGCGCTACTTACTCTACGTAGGTCAACAGAGCGACTATAAAAACATTCGCCGTCTCGGTGATGCGCACCAACAACTTATCGAAAAATACCCCGATCTTGGGCTTATACTTGTAGGCCGCATGAACAAAAGTGCGCAGATGACCAAAGAATACTTTGATAAAAATCACTATGATAATATTCACTTTACAGATTTTATCGAAGACGATCAGCGAGATTGGTTATACGAGAACTGTGAAGCCTACGTATTCCCTTCACTTATGGAAGGGTTTGGACTGCCACCGCTCGAGGCAATGCAGTACGATGCGCCGGTAGTAAGCAGTAACGCCTCATGTATGCCAGAAGTACTCGGAGAAGCGGCAGAATACTTTACTCCGACAGATATCGGCAGTATGGTTCGTGGCATCGATCGGGTGCTCAGTAGTGAGGAGTTACGAAAAGAACTTATCAAGAAGGGTCGCCTGCAACGCGACAAATATTCGTGGAAAAAAATGGCCCAAGAAACCTTGGACCAATACATCATCGCGCTTTCGAAAAAGTAGTTACGAGCTTGCTTGAGCGATGATAAGACGACGATCGCGCCCTTCACCCTCGGAAAAAGTATGAATATCGCTATATTCTGAGGCAACGTGGTGCACCACGCGCCTATCAGCTGCGTTAAGATCGGCGACATACGAATCACCGGTACGACGAACTTCTTCTATCCACCCACGAGCTTTTTCAGCAAGTTTCTCTGCACGCTGCTTTTTGTAGTCTGCTATATCGATATTCACGCGCTGTAGCTCCGCACCACTATTGCGTAGTACGCTCGACACGATAGATTGCATACTGCGAAGTGTCTCGGCATTTCGGCCGATCAATAGGCTATTGAGCTCGCTCGAAGCGACGGAAACGTTAATCACTCCGTCTTCAAACGTTGTTTCGACATCTATATTGATCTCAAAGAAAGAGATCAGGTCTTGCACTGTTTTAGCTGCTAAGTCGATAGATGCCTGCTGGTTCATGCGTTCCTGCCTTTTTTACCACTTGTCTTTGCGACAACGCGCACAGTTGCTTTTTGAACTTGCTTCTTTTTCTTTTTTGATACTGACTTTTTAGCCGCAGGCACTACTTCACTTGGAGTGTCGACAACAATATCCGCCTTTTTAGCCTGTGCTTCGCGCTGCTTGGCCGACTTTTTCTTTTTCTGGTCATCATCACCTTCATCGGCAATATCTTCGAGCTCTTCTTCGTCACGCTTGAGTAGGATGTGCTGCTGTAACACGGCGACAGCGGTAGATACGGCGTAATAGAGAGCAATCGCACCAGGTAGAGTGAGCATGATAACTGTCATAAAGATTGGCAGAATTTTGACCATCTTCTGCATAACAATGCCGTTGATTTCAGATTGGTCGGCTTGTTTGCCTTCGGCAGCTTCTGCCATCACCTGACGCAAACCCTTTTTGTTGTCCTGCTGAGGCATAGTTTGCTTCGATGAAATATATTGCAGTAACCCCGCGCCTACTGCGAGGAATATCAAAAATGGACTCACTCCGGTCGAGCTGATAGCACGCTGCGTAAGGTCGACAATTCCAAACAAATACTCATTGAATTGATCTGGGTTGTCAATAAGTTGTCGTACTGGCGCCCAGTTTTCGAGTGGTGCGTACGCAAAACGCTCGATATCTTCTCGGTGTATCGTAAAGATTTGAATGACGTGATACAAGCCGATGAATATAGGCAGCTGGATGAGCAAAATACCAATCGTACGGAATGGATTAACATTGTGCTTTTTGTAGAGCTCAAGCATCATCATGCCCTCGAGCTGCCTGTTGCCTTTGGCTTTTTTCTTGAGGCGCACTAGCTCTGGCTGCAATTTGCGCATGGCTTTAACTTGATGAAGCTGCTTTTTGATGAGCGGCCACATAAGCAGGCGGACAAGGATTGTAAACAGGATAATAGCAACACCGAAGTCGCCTCCTGGGATCAATCCGTATAGCACCATTAGTGCATTAAATATCGGCTGTACGATGATTACGTCAAATGGACTCACTACTCACACTTTCTTTTACCTACTTATTCTCTTGCAATAGTATACCATTTTTACTCTGGCTGAGCGAGAAGTACAGCGACTTTTGCCTCGGAAAGCTGCATAAGTAACTGTGCACGAAGCTCAGTGTGTGGCATAGTCGCCACCTCTGCGCTATAGATTATCACCACGATATCTTGTGCGTCGTGGATATGTGGCAGAAACTCGTGCACGATATGATACACTCTACGGCGAACACGGTTGCGGCCAACGGCAGACTTGAGAACTTTTTTGCTGACAACAATACTACACCTAGTGTGCGACCGGCGCGAATTGGTGATAGCTTTGACAACAAAAAGACGTGAGCGCGAAACGTTACCGTTGCGATACACGTATTTGAGACTTGCATGTCCATGAAATCGATTTTCTTGAGCTAACATATTCTTTTACCTAGTATACCAGCCCCGAATACGAAAATATCCGTCTCTCTATGGAAACGGATATTTACGACATTTCACTTCTAACTAGACAGTGAGACGTGCGCGGCCTTTAATGCGGCGGCGCTTAATCACAGCACGACCTGCTTTGGTCGATACACGAGCACGGAATCCGTGTGTACGTGCGCGGTGACGTGTGTGTGGTTGGTGTGTTCGCTTAGGCATATCTGTTCCATCATACAGGATACTATTTGAATATTCAAGTTATAAGCTTGCGGATGTGTCATATCTATACTCTACTATTTTAGTTATCCCCGTTTAGTATGTTTTTATCCACAGTATTACAGATGAGACGCGCGATTGTGGAAAAGTCTATGATTTTAGAGGTCTATTTTTACATCACTCTTTTACTTGTGGAAAAGTAGGTATTTCTATATAGTTTATACACAGACACCCACAGGGAATAACTGGGATAATATCTACGTAGAGGAGAGGGAGGTTATAGCAACATGGCGACAGCACATACGTTATGGCAAAGTGTGCTTGGTGAGATAGAACTTTCGGTTTCACATGCTACATTTGCGACGTGGTTTCAAAACACCGAACTACTCGACGACAATGAAGATAATGTCACAATTGCTGTACCGAATGTTTTTGCGATTCGTCAGTTTCAGATCAAATACAACGATCAAATACGCGATGTACTAAAAAAGAATGGCCTCGACGCACAGAAGATTAATTATGTCGTTAGTACAAAAGGTAAACGAACTGTCATCAACCGCGAAACGACTCGTAGTGGCAGTGGCAGCGCTCAAGAAGAAATCATACAACTTACCCCATCTCGCGCGCCCACTCCCGCTACAACTATCAATCCACGCTACAATTTCGACTCATTCATAGTCGGCTCAAGCAACGATCTTGCCTATACGGCGTGCCGTACGGTTGCAGCCAATCCTGGAACTAAATACAATCCCCTATTTCTCTACGGCGGGGTTGGTCTCGGTAAAACTCACCTCATGCAAGCTGTAGGTAATGAAATCAAATCTCGCGACAGTAATGCTCAGATTCTCTATATCAATACAGAGACATTCGTTAAAGAGTTTATTGAAATGATTCGTTTTAAAAAAGGTGGGTTTTCAGACAAGTACCGTAATGTTGATGTACTTATTATCGATGATATGCAGTTTATTGCAGGCAAAGAGAAAGTGCAGGAAGAATTTTTCCATACATTCAACGCATTGCACCAATCCAATAAGCAAATTATCATCAGCTCAGATAAACCACCGAAAAGCATCCCAACCCTCACCGAACGCTTACGGAGTCGCTTTGAGTGGGGCATGACTATCGACGTACAGATGCCTGATTTCGAGACACGATGCGCAATCATCGAAGCAAAAGCAAACTTCTCCGGGGTCTCACTTAGTAAAGAAACAGTTGAGTATCTCGCTCAGAATATCAAGACCAACATCCGCGAACTCGAAGGTGCGCTCAATCAGCTACTCGCCTACGCCGAGATGCGCGGCGTAGAGCCTGATGTGTCTACTGCCGAAGGTCTGATAGGCAACGTACGCCACTCTCGCCCGCAGCACATCACCTCCAAGCAAATCGTCGACCGTACCGCTAAATATTTCCAAATATCTACAATCGAAATGACCAGCGCGAAACGCGATAAGCACATTGTACTACCCAGGCAGATAGCTATGTACCTACTAAGGAGTGAACTACATTTGAGTTTTCCTAAAATCGCCGTCGAGCTAGGTCGCAAAGATCACACCACCGCTATCCACTCTATCGAGAAAATCGAGAAAGCAATCAAGCTAGACTTTGCTATTCGCGAACATGTTGCAGAAATAAAGGAGCGTCTATATGCCTAAAAACATGGTGTCGCTATGTGGACAATATGTGTATTCACAGCGTACAACACCAGGGACAACCTGTGCAGGTTCATCCACAGTTGAATACACATCTACTACTCACGCAACTTTCCCTGGGTACAATTCACAGCTTATACACACTTCTGTACGCAGCTTGTCCCACGAGTTATCAACACGAATCTTTATGCGAATTACCTCTGTAGTCTCACTGTTTATCCACGGTATCCACAGTACCTATAACTACTCACACGAATTTAAAAAAGGAATAAGTATATAATTATGGAACTATCAGTTTTACAAGAAAATCTAGCTCGAGCACTTAGTGCAGTTGGACGAGTAGCGAGTGGGCGAACGCAGCTTCCTATTCTCAATAACATCTTACTTCGCACGGACGGCAATAGACTTCTCGTTGCTGCGATGAACATGGAGATTGCTTCGACACAGTTTGTGGGCGCAAAGATTACTACTCCTGGCTCGATCACTATACCTGCTCGCCTACTAAGTGACTTTGTAGCCAATTTACCGAAAGGTACAATAGAGCTTCAGGTTAAGGGTACGAAACTTCATGTGTCTGCCGGGAAGTATAGCTCTGTTGTTAACGGTCTTGCTGCCGATGATTTCCCTGAACTGCCTGTCATAGAAGAAGATGTTGCCGTGCGTTACAGTATCGCAGTGAAAGACTTCAAGCAGGCGGTATCTCAGACTATCATCACGACCTCAAACGATGCTACTCGCCCAGTGCTTACGGGAGTGTACTGGCATTCACACGAAGGTTCCTTATATCTTGCCGGCACAGATGGCTATCGCCTTTCTGAGCGCCGCCTCGTCGCGACATCGAGCGAGGTTGCTGCTATAGTTCCAACAACTAGTTTGCAAGAAGTACTCCGCACTATCACTGACGACGTAAGTGAAGTTGAAATACTCTTCGATGAATCGCAGGTTCGCTTTCGGCTCGATGGCTCAGAGATAACCAGTCAACTTATTAGTGGTAATTTCCCACCCTATAGAAAGTTGATTCCAGAGAAGTCAGAAACCTCAGTGGTACTCGCAAAAGATGAATTTGTGCGCATTACTAAAGTAGCCGGCTTGTTCGCTCGTGACTCTGGTGGCAGCGTGACAATAACTGCTGACGAAGATACTAAAACACTCTCACTTCACTCCGTTGCCTCCGAACTTGGCGAAAACACATCCGAGGCAGACGCGACTGTTACTGGTGGTGGCATGGTAACACTTAATTCTCGTTACCTCAGTGAAGCTCTAGCGGTAGTAGACGGTGATACTGTGTCGTTTAGCTTCTCCGGTAAGCTCGCCCCTACCGTCCTTACAACTGCCAGTAAGGACGTGAACTACAAGCATATCATCATGCCCCTAAAGAGCTAGCGCGCATGGAGATTACCGGTCTACGAGTTCAGCACACCCGGTCGCACGACGACGAGACGTTTGCGTTTGAATCACGTGTGAGCGTTATTACTGGACGTAATGGCTCCGGTAAAACAACATTGCTCGAGGCACTGCATGTAGCCCTACGAGGTACTTCATTCCGCGGCAGCGACGGCGAGTTGCTGCAATTGGCACAGCAATGGTGGCGTATCGATGTACGCACTGCCGATGGCGAGTCGCGCGTTATAAAATTTGATAGTGCAAAGCAGACTGGTCGTAAGCAATTCGATATCTCAAGCAAAACATCCTATCGTCTTTCTCCTGCACAGAAATATCCTGTGGTATTGTTTGAACCAGATGACCTGCGACTCTTGAGCGGCTCTCCGGCGCGTAGACGACAGTTCGTCGACACATTCATCTCTCAGATCAACCCGCTCTACCCGGCGCTCGTACGCAAGTTTGAGCGCGCGCTCAAGCAACGTAATACACTGCTTAAACACCACGACACTACGCGGGACGCAGTGTTTGTGTGGGATATGGCGCTCGCAGAATACGGCGCCGAGATGATTCGAGAACGAACGCAGATAATTGAGCGTATTAATGCGTCACTGACAGATACTTATCGCAGTATCGCCGGTACAGATGACACGGCAACACTCCACTATTCTCATACTATGATTGACGGTATTCAGCAGCGGCTCGCTAACGATCTCCACGCAAATTTCGAGCGAGATAAATTGCTAGGATTTACCACTACAGGACCTCACCGTCACGATATTATTTCGCAGTTTAATGAGTCGGCCGCTATCGCCGTCGCGTCGCGTGGTGAAATACGTAGTATGATATTGGCGTTAAAATTCATAGAGGTCGACGTCGCGGAACAAGCCACGGGTATGTCGCCTATCGTACTACTTGATGATGTGTTCGCCGAGCTCGACGAAACACGCCAGCAACGACTTGCCGAAAAATGTCGCGGCAACCAGATGTTTATTACGAGTACTAACGCGTATACCGGTATAGACAGTGCGGCCGTTATCTCACTTGATTGATACGAAGTAGAACGTCGCGAGGAATGTCCGGGTATCCAATTACAGTAAGAACGGGCGTCGGAGTAGCAGCGACTCGCCACGTATTAGACTTCTTTTGCATGAGTAGTCTTAAAGTGTCGCTATTGTCACTAGAGGTGTCTTTTGCCTGTAGTGTCGCACCAAAGATTGTACCGTCCGCGTATAATTTCGCCTCGGTGAGACTATAGCGCTGAGCGACACCGGGATATGTACGCGTAAGTTGTGCGTCGATAGCTTCTTTCTCTCGATCGTACAACTCATCGAGATATGCTTGCGTAAAAGAAAAGTTAACATCAACAGTGCTTGTGTCGTCGTCGATGCGAATAGTTTGCACATCTTTCTCCAGGTTATCTCCTATATGTGTCATGCGGTATTCGCCTTTCTTGAGTTCAATCGATTGGCCATCTGACGGATAGAGAGCTTCGGATCCGTTGCGTGTGATTTCGACATATCCTCGCGATGAGTTAAAAGCAAACGTGACTGTTTGGAACGAAAGAATATAACTCCACAAGAAATATATACCGATACTTGCAGCGATAATAAGAATAGCTAACTGGGTGATTTTACTGCGAAATATAGCGTACATTACTTTTTCTCCAAAGGATTGTCGAAGTTATCATAACTGATGCGATAATCTGCGGGCTCATATCCTTTGCTACGCAAGAAGTCGAGCGCTACTTGTCGGTATTTTGGTGATACACCGTAGATAATTAATTCTATCGATTGATCATCGTAATTGCGATAATCAATAGTATAGTACGGGTCTTTTATAGGTAGGATATTGACGATAGGGTTATTTGACTTAAATAGTGTGTTATATTCGCGTGCTCGCTCAAGAGTGAGAGTCTCGAGTTCGCCGTAGTCCGCTTGGTTATCTGCCTGCCATTCCTTTGCTTCTTTTGTTTTACCTAGTAGGCCGGTATACACAAATGGCTTTGCTGTTGATGAGACGCGCAGGTCTCTCGTTTGTGATTCGAATCCATCGTAGCTGACAGTCACTTTGTATTCGCCTGGTGCAATGTATGCGGTGCCGCTACTTGGTAATGTCTCGCCATTCGACAGCTTGACGATTGCATCTTGCGGTACAACTTTCACGGGTACGGCTATTGTACCGCGCCTCTGCTCTGCGAGCTGCACGGTGTAATAGGTTATTGCCGCCACCAGTATAATAAAAAGCACTATCGCAGCAATGATTGCTGGTTTACGATACTTATCAATATAGTAGGAAAGTTCGTATTGCATAGTACTAGATACTTATATTGCCCGAAGACGAAGCCTTTCTATACCAATTATACGATGAGTCTGTGACGCTTTGCTGATTATCGGCCATGGGTGCACGTTGATTGAGTGAAGCCGAGGCAATTGGTGCGTTGAAACCGTCTGGATTTTGGCTACCCTCGGCTACATAGATAAAAGTATGGCCCGAATTAATTGCTACGTCGCCAGGTTGAAGTTTGTCGGCAGTTACTTCGTTTGGCGGAATAGGTTCCCAGTTCTCTTTGAGCCACGCCTCTTGGGTTCCAGTGGCACCTGCGCCATCTGCAATCTTTCCATTGTAGTTATATCCTGTATCGTAACCACTGTCTCGTATAAGTAGTGTCACGAATGCGCCACAGTCGATGCCGGCTGCACCTACGTACATATCTTGTTCGACGGCCTTTTTGACTGCGGCTGCGTATTCTGGTCGCATTTCCGTAGGGTTGTCTGTTTTGTAGTCTGGCCAAGCATACGCCATAAGGGTCTCATTGAGATTGCCGCCGCTAAACTTCGCATCTTTACAGCCATCAGCACCACCGCTCGATGAAGTGCTCTTGGTGTTCGAGACTTTTTGTGCAACAGACCTGCCGTGTTCGTCTACCTTATCTTCACCCGAGGGGTTATTCATATCTTCACTCGCCTCGCTCCCGGCAAGAGGCTCTTCTCTTGAGTATGTCTCAAATATCTTTTGTGCGTTGCCGCCACGTCGCTCCACTACTTCACTGTCGCTGTCGGCCGACTTTTCATAGCCATCGTGAAATATCACGGCTGCTTCAACGGGGTCGTTGGTGCGTCGTAGATCGTTATATGTTGATAAATAACCACCTTCAAGTTCGTGAAGTATGAAGCTGAGCTGTGCAGTGAGGTCAGTGTTCTTAAGCCCCATACCTTCAACGTGTGCTTGGAGTGGGTCTTGTCGCTCGCTAAATGTCCACTGCACCAGGCCGAATCCTACGCCGTTAACCATACTGTAGTTTTCTTCGTCAGATATAATACGGCCACCCTGTTCGATATTTGGTAGCGGTTGCTGTAGTCCCGTCTTTTCATCTATAGTAGGGCCGCCAGATTCTTGGATAAAATTACCGACAATAGCTGCTGCTTGAGGAAGGTTGAGTCCTTCGCGCATCAGGAAGTTGAGTGACTTTTCGATGTTACCGTCTCCTGCTAGGGTCACCGCACTTGCGCCAACCGCCACACATTCATCGTCGACTGCCCATGCCTCTTGTCCCATGAAACGCGTCATATCGGTAATAGCCGCAACTCGGGTGGGAAATACTAGCTCTTGTACAGACAAGACCGTGATAGCCTTGCAATGCGATATCCAGATACGGTTGTGGGTCTACAGGCCTGCCGCTACCATCAAAGCTCGTATGACCACCCTTCCAAACCTCGAAGTGTAAATGCGGCCCAGTACTCTGCCCAGCGTTGCCGATAGCTGCAATATTTTGCCCAGCTGTTACTTTGTCACCGACTTTCACAAACACCCCATCCGGGTACATATGGCCATATACCGTATCGACGCGTGAACCATCTTCGTCTTCGTGGCGTATAACAATCCAGTGTCCGAATCCGCTTGCAGGCCCAGCAGCAATCACTTCGCCGTCGCGGGCAGCATATATCGGTGTACCGATAGGTCCCGCGATATCTATGCCATTGTGATTTGTTCCACCGCGTGGCCCGAACTTACTTGATACGGTAGTCTTTTCTTTCTCAGCCGGATATGCCCAGCCGTCTTGGCCGACCGGACCATCTACGCCGCTCGCAAAGTTTTGATCCGAGCCACCTTCTGTAGCGAACTCCTGGTCGATTCCCTCATTAATACCGAGACTCAACTTAAATTTGGCGTAGTGCCAGTTTTTCTCGTAATTTGCGTCTGACACGCAACCTGAGCCATTAGTTGGTTCGGCTTCGATGTCTTCGGTGGCACCTGGCTGTTGGTCAACGCACTGCTCGATGAACTTTTTATAGTTCCAATCGCGCTCATTATCTTTAGGGTCACCGCTGTCTGAATCTGGGATAATTTCGTCGTTTGCGAGCATCCACTCGAGGTTTTCCATTGGGTCTATATCCATAGCCTCTTTTGGTAAGCCAAATACCATCACGCAGGTAGGATTCACAGCAACATTCGGACCAAGTCCTGCATACTGCGGATCGTTACAGTAAGTGTAGCGATCTTTCTGTACGATTGTATCTCTGCCGTCGTCTGCGCCAGCGAAAGGTACGATTGCGGCAACAGCGCTTGATGCGATCATCGACAGCGAACTGAGCGCCTGCACTCCCCCACTGCTCATGGCAGAAGCGACAGGTAGTGTAGTACGAGCCAGCGACCCAGCGAAAGAAAACTGGTTAGTAACATCGAACGGATTACGGGCGGCAGCAAGTTTATCGAGCTCATCGTAATATACAAGAGCCTCACGCTTACTATTCTGATAGTCGGCCATATCTTCTGGCTTCATGGTCATCATACCTTGCTCGCGCGCCATACCGTTATACATCACATCGTTGCCGATAGTAATGCCGTTTCCATAGTCGGTGTGCGTCAGGCCCTCTGTCACACGACCCGCGGCGATGTCTGCTAGTTGTGCCGTGAGCCATGGCATCGCCGCACCGAGTGCTACCGAACCGGCGACAGATATCGCCGTACCTATACCAAAAGTACCAAGTCCTACCGCTACGCCAAGTACTAATGCACCGCCGCGCACAAAGGTATTTTGGATAGTTCTACACTTGCGGGTTATTTCTTGCGGACTGTCGGCACCGAGACCCTTGGCTATCATGTTTTGGACATTACCGAACATACCAATTTTATTACCACCAGGCAGGAGTGCCTTGGTGCGCAGACTTATGCCGTTTGCTGCTTTGTAATCTTGCGAGGATGATACTTTAACTAATTCTGCATCAGTGGCATTTTTACCTGCGCGGGGGTTTTCAATTTTTGGTAATGCGTCGCCATTTTGAGTAGTACTTATTTTTGATTCATCGGCAACTTCACTGGCTGGTGTTGCCTGCATAAGTGGCTCAGACGTCGCTTCAACGAGCGCAGGATATGCCATCTCTGCTTTGATCATACTGGCGGGTTGTACGACGTTGTAAAATGCCATACGCATGAGTTGCGCAGCCTGTACTGTCTTAGCAGCGGTATTCACCGCAACACCTAAGTTATTAACGCTACAGAGTGTGTCTGCTGTACCGGTTACTGCGACGCCACGGGCAATGTTACTAGTGACGCTTGAGGTAGATGGGCTTGCGTCGATTCGTCGCTCCATCTCTTCAAATCCACGCGCTTCCTCGGCGGTGTATTTATTGCCTTTGTCGTCTTCAAATTCACCCGTGTCATTGCCTTCACTGTCTTTGATGGGCGTGAGTTTTTTTACGTCTACGTTCGTAGCACCACTCACCCGTCTATCGAGTTCTTCACGCATTTCTTGTTTAGTTTCTTTTTTATCCGGCGCAGCATAGGATACCTTCATCTTGGACAGAAAACCGGTAACAGCTTTACTCTTGTATACGCTAAATTTCGGACTGTACACCATGTACATTTTTTCTCGAAACTCGGGGTTTTCTTTCATGATTCTGGTGAAATCTTCCGGAGAGTTAGCTTCGATCTTTTCTCCGTTCGCGCGAAGTAGCGTCACCGATTGAATTCGACCCCTGTTCTTGCCCCAGCCCTTATCGTTGTCGTAAGTCATGAGTAATTTATCTTCACTCGAGGCGTTGATACGACCGAGCGTTTTGTCCATGTTCTTGGTGTTGATAGTTGCAAAGTTGCAGCGAAGTACTACTTTACCGCATGAGCCAGAGGTGGTTTGCTTGAGCTTTGAGCGCCATAATTGGGCCGAGGTTCTATCGACAGCCGACAGCTGTGTGTTGAGGTCACGGTCCAGTATGTCAGCTAGTGCAAGTAATGTCGTACCTGGTGCCAATATAGCGGTAAATATACTACCGCCACCGAACAGGAGTGTGAGCACAAGTACGATCGGTGAGAGTTTTCGTCTACCTTTAAACACTGCTGTAAACGCCTGTTTGTATGACCGAGGCTTACTAGTAGCTGATTTGCGTTTTTGCGCTGGCTTAAGTGCGCCAGTGTTGAGTATTTCCTGGGCGCGTGCAGTCGAAAGATTATCTTCTTTGGGGTCAGCCGTGTGATTTTGCTTAAGATATTCGAAGTAATCCCCTTCTGGGTTGTAGCGTCGTGGTTCCTCTTTTAGGTCATGTTGCGCCATATGCAGTTGTGACTCCACCTCCCCACCGAGGCGCTGTATAGATTACTTGATTACAGATAGATTATATACTATTTAAGCATATTACGCAATACAGTTATTCTATCCCGCTATTGCTTGCAAGATGTTGTATTTGTTGATGATAGTACAACGCAAAAAAAGCCAAAAATATTGACTTTACAAAGAAAATAGTGTATTACATAAGTATATAACTTAGGAGTTTTTATATGAGTATTGATCATTCACCACGACAGCAGACTGTCGAAGTTGAAAAGAATCACACTAGCCGCAACCTTCTACTTGGCGGTGTAGGTGTTGCCCTTGTAGTTGGTGTCGGAGCTTTTGGCCTTACCAATAGTACCAGTAATGAGGCGCCTGTGTCAAGTGGAGGCGGTGGAAGCAGCCAAACCGGCAACTTGTATCAAGAATATTGCCTAGAAAATACCGATGATGTAATGTATGAATCTAAAGTTAGCGCGATAAGTATCGCTAGTAATACTACATTGGAAAAAATCAACATCCTTCAGGAAGGACTTCTTGAAACTGTCAGTGACTATTATGCAGGAACCACTCTAGGTATAGGTGACGAGCAAAGAGGAGTGTTACTATCGAGTATTGATTCTACAGTTACTGCCTCCCCAAGCAAGGGCAACTATACGATTGAACTCAGGGGTGACGATCCGAACGACACCAGTACACACGCCTGGTGCCTAACTGAATAGACAACAGACATCTTTTAAAAATATGCAGCCTTTGACGGCTGCATATTTTTTACGGTAAGTAGTTTATTTGGATATCCTTAACGCCAAGCGCGTTAATTTTTTTATCTATTCGTTTCTTAGCCTCATCAAACTGAGGTTGAAGCGGAGTCGTAGTGCCGGTCTGTCTATTCGATACTATCGGCACATTGAGTACTATTTGCGCGGTATCGCCATTATAATCGACAGAGGTAATATCACTGTCTCCATAAAGCGACAGTAGTTTGCTTGTACGCTCACCTTTCGAGGGCAAATACTCTTCATCGCTAAACTTAAAGATATAAAGATCGTCACTTGTACTTACTCCGTCAGTTGCGAACATAGATACAAGTTGTTTTCCGTGCGAAGAGATACTTGAAAGATTGAGTCCGCTATCTTTGTAGACGAGTGCTGACGTATGCGATGCCGTATTGTATGTGTATAGACTACTATCCTTAGTAAACACTAGGCGGTCAATGTAGTTTAATTGATCTATTTGCCGCGCGATGAGTTGCTGAGAGCCATCCTTTTTGATGTGCACTAAGTTATCCCATGCATCGGTGGCATACACGCTCCCCTCTTTATCGCGAACAATAGTTTTTATGTAACTATCGCGCACTTCATATGTGTCGAGCTGGGGGTTTGAGTCTCCTAGATTGAAGTTTGTAATGTATGATTTTTCGGGCGGCTCCGCGCCGTGCTCGTGCTCATCTTCTAAACCCGCCTCATGTTCGGGCGAATCGGTATAGCGACCTATATAGCAAGACGCGTTTCGTTCCACGATATGGCACGAGATATTACTACTCTTGGTAAATGAATCTTTAGGATATGGTATAGTCGCCACTACTGAACTAGTCTCTGCATTTACTACGTAAAAAGACTCTGCAGTGTGACTCGTGAATAGTAGGTATGGACTTGTTTGGTCTGTTGAGTCTGTAATGATACTGCCTATAGCTATGGCTTCACCGCTTAATTCGCTTGGCAGCGAGCGATAGACCCGAGACCCGTCTGTAGGATTTATGAATACGAGTGGCTTCTCCAAGCGCAGTGTACCAGAGGATTGAAGACCCAGTAAGCCGTATTTGTAGGGAGACACAGACTGCAAATCTGGCATAGTTGCTACACTTTCGACATTCCATGGTGATGTGTCGGTATTTTGACGAAATAGAGTTTGAGGATTACTGCACCTATAGCTATATATTTCACCACCCTCTGTCTCGATAGGACATGCGCCACCAGATGTTGAGACCTTTTCAAGGTATTTTTGAGGTTTCAGCTCGATCTTGATTTCGTTATAAGGCCACCAGCTGTACGTTGACGTGTCGGCTGCGTGAATAGTTTCACTTACGGGGGTTGCGGCTTCAAAATAATCTACCGCACGAGGGATAATCTGGATCGAGTCTTTCGTTACTTCATGTGGCTGCTGGGCGGTGTTGTTGAGGGCGTGTCCATTGTAGCCGCGTATTTTAAGGTCTTTGAGGTTGATTTCTGTATTTGTCGTGCTGACAGTGACGCGTACTATCGTGTACATGGCGTAGATATATACAACCAAAGCCAATAGTGACGCGACGATTAGCAACTTTACTATAGTGCGATTTTTTGGATTACTCCAAAAGTTTTTCAGTGATTCCATCAACATGATTATGTATTTGTTCCTCCTAGGTCTTCCCATAGTTTTTGCATTATTGGTACAAACTCAGCGTCACGACTATTTACAGATCCACCCCAGCTACCCTTTGGTGAACCGCGGTCTATATGAAGATGCGGCACAGATCCGTCGGCGCATTCTGTCGGCCCCACTTCACCTATTTGCTGCCCCGCTTTTACTACCTGCCCATTTTCTATAGAAGGATTTTGGTTGTGCCCATACCAATACCAGTAGCCATCATCACCAGCTAGCTGCCAATCGTAGCAATAAGAAATGCCATTTCTTATGTCTTTACTCTCTATTTTACCGTTACGTACTGCATAGACAGCAACCCCAAGCCCTTGGTCGCCATTGCTTTTTTTGATGAGGTCAAATGCCGGTGACCCGTCGTGGTGTCCGCAATAGTTGTCGCGCACGCACGGAAATCCTACTACATCATCTTTCTTCAGGTCTATAGGCCATGCGAAACCTTCCGCGTTTGCTTGCGAGCTGGAAGAAGATTCTGAGCTACAACTTGCGTCGCTAACATTGGTAGCAGACACGTCGGCATCGGCGGCATCTCCGCCTGCTGCCCCGGCGCCCTGTGTGCTTGCGTCGACAAACTTATCTGCTTCTGGTAACCACCCTTTTTCAAAACCACTAGCCATCAACCAGTAGCCCATGCGTACGTAATCGCCGTTTTGCGCGCGCTGAAAATTCGGTAGCGTTGAGCCTTCTATAGCGCTGCCGTCGTTACCGTTGTAGTTTGCCATGTAGGTAAGTAGGCTGTATTTCGATTCGTCGGCACGGTAAAATTTCTTCGATGTAAAATCCCCTTCGATATCGCCGGTTGCTTCGTAGATAATGGGTTTTCCAGCAGAATTTGGACTGTGTTTGAATGCTGCATGCACGGCGTCTTTCGGATTTTTGGAGTCTTTTACTCCGTCGCCGTCGCCGTCATGCCCTAGCACAGCCCATGTTGAAGGTATGAATTGCCAGAAGCCAACTGCGGCCGCACCTGAGGTGGTAGAGTCGGAGTCTTTGTATTCTGGCCAGCCACGGTTTTCGGCCCATAGCGTTGCGGCAACTATGCGTCTATCGGAATCCGGGTGCTCGGCTGCCGCATTGTTGATGAGTGTTCGCCAAGGCTCCGGCACGGTATCTGGCAGTGGGTCGCCAGCTCCGCTACCAGAAACCGCACCAGCAGAGGAGTCTCCACAGCTTGGGTCGTAAAACGTGATAAAGTTATCTGACTGAAACTGCTTGTCTCTATATCCGGGTTTTTGCTTGAGGTTCTTTCGATTTTGCGCTTCAGACTCTTCGAGCGTTTTTTTCATCTCATCGCAACCGTATGTGTCGTCACAATCCAGCTGGACTGTCTGCTGGCTGCTGACGGCTTGCTTGATCATATTTACGTTATTTTCGACACATTTGTCGTCTCCTTCGGCACATTCCGCTAGGTCTAAGTTTGATTCCGCAGCAGCGAAGACGGGCGCTGTAGAGTGGACTATCAAAGTAGAAGCGATAACTAGTCCGCTGAAAAATCGGTTGAGTATCGTGCTAAATTTTCGAGCCATCGTTTCTGTCCCTTACATCTATATGCAGATGGTCACACGAATCGTCAAAATGTAACATGCCATCTGGACCTTGCCATTTTGCATCACGCTTGGCTGTAATATTAAACCCACCGCAGTTTAGTTGTCCTACACCCCCTCGTGCAGGATCTTTCTGTGCGAGTCCGTTCATCCAGTCTATTGAGTACTGTTCTATCAAAGGAACTTCGCCACCACTGAAGGTTATCGGTTTAGCGTTTTGACCGTCCTTTGATATGCCGTTGAGGTCGACTGCATTCCCTTTCGGGTGTTGGCCACTGTCGCACGAATAGCGATCTTCTTTAAAGCCAAAGTTATTAATGAGGACTTTGTAGCCATTTCCGGCATTGGTAAGCAATATGCCGCTAAGTAATGGATTAATAGAGAAAGGATCGCCACAAGAGTTAGTCGCCTCACCTGTTTCGGAGAATTTCAACAACGCCTCCTTAGTGGCAGGGTTGACGAATTCAATATTCGGCTCTTCTGTTAGCTTTTTCGCAAGCTCCTTCGCTTCACCAGTAACAAGCCCCGATGCACTAGTTTCGGTACTTTCGGTATCTTCTGCGTCCATACCAGCTACGATAGACTGATCCATGAAGAAGACACTATAGACGTCGTATTGAGCGGGCCGACAACGGGTTTTCATGGCATCTTCACCAAATCCTTGTCCGTTAGGGTCATCGCCGGGCGCGCAAGCGTTTGACTTGAGGCATTCACGACCGTCCGACTGATACTTGTCGTTTGTCAGGCCTGTAAGTATGTTTGATTCCGGACCTTCTGGGTCGCCAAAGTTTAATTCTCGACCATTCTCATCACCAAAACGACAGTATTTTATCCAGTGGGCATAGGTACGAACATCCTCCTCTGGTGAATACTCTTCTTCTTTGTATTTTGCGTCTTCTGGGTCTGATGGTGGTGGTAATTGGGCATCGACAGTAGTAGCATCAACGCCAGTAGACAATGAATCGTCTACTGCCACTGTGTCATTAGCTGGCTCTAGTATGGCAGAAATAGCGCTGCTGTCGGTACGAGCCGCTTCGATAGCCTCCATAGCTTCCTTTGTTGTAACTGCCTCTCCTGATACTGCGTCTGCCTGGCCAGCATTCACCATCCACTCGGCTATTTTTTCTGGGTCGGAGTCGAGCTCAGCTCTACTGTTACCAAAACGAATATTGCAGAATACGTCGGCTGTTTCGAGGTTTATTCTATTGAGCGCAGGGTCGGAACACTTTTGGAATCGATCTACGGGTGAAACTGCGGCTGATGCGTTAGCAGGAGATGCAAAGTTACCTGCGATACTGAAATAAGTGAATGGGCTTGTAAATAGCGCCGAGAGTGTAGATCCTGCGGTAGATATCTTCGGTACCACCTGCGAGGCAATAGAACCCATGAACGAATATTGATTATATATATCAAACGGAGTTTCTTTTGCTTCGAGCCGCGCCACTTCAGCGTAACGATTTTCTTCTGCAGCCTGTATCGCCTGTGATTCTTTGATTTCGGCTTCTGTTGACAGCGGGTTGAGTCCCCTAGTGCTAGCAGTTGAACTCATGAGTGCGGCCGACCCGGCGAACCAAGCATTACCTGCGTCGACCCCCTTTGTGTCGGAGTCGATACCGTTGCCTTCAACAGCATCGGTAATCTGACTAATAAGCCACGAAGTGAGAAATGCGACTAGCACGGTTTGGGCAATAGCTTTTGAGCCCTGAGCAATAACCGAAGTACCGCCCGAAAATACAAGTACGCCTAGGGATAGGAGTAGTCCCGCGCCTTGTACTATTGGATTTGTCCAGAAGTCACAAGAATTTTTGCCACCTGCAACAGCTTTGAGTACAAAGCTTCCAATCGAATCCAATACCCCAGAAAGACCACTAGCTAATGAAAATTGCTGGTCTCGTATGCTAAGGTCACTCACTTCCCCATATGCGCTAAGCTTAAAGCCAGAGGAATCAAATGAATTTTTACCATAGTCTGGATTGTCCACAGGATCTATTTTTATCTCTTCTCCGTTTGAGGATAGTGCCTGTACATTTTCTATGATATTGCCATTTTCATCCATACTCGGTATGCTTTTTTCGGTAACTAGTTTCTCTCGAAGATCGACTTGTGTAGCCATATCCCCCATCATCTCGACAGCCTCCATAGTACCCTCACCTGTTTGGATGGTGTCGGCAGTATTGAGCATAGGGACGGCAAATCGCAGTAGCTGTGCAAACCTCGCGTTGCGACTCACAAGACTTAAGGCATCAGTTAGGGTGTAAATCGAACAGGCTGCAGCCTGCATGCCAGTGAACGTATTTGCGGCGCGGAGACCGCCTGTCATAAGTCCACGCGCACCGCCATGCTCTTTGGTGAGCTCGTTAATTCTTTCCATACCTGCATCGTAGTTGCCTGATTGTTCGCGTCCATCTTTATCAACCCAGACTTCGCGTCCATCTTCGGTCGTCTGCTTTGTCAGGCCACGCCTCTTGAGGTCTTCGTCATTATTCCCCTCTTTTACAGTCTTGTTTATCTGTTCGCGCATGTTATCTCTGTCGCCGCTCAATGCGCGTTTCCAGCTCACCTTGAATTTAGTATAAACCCCGGTCGCGAGTTTATCTTTGAGCCCCGCGAATCTAGGATTGTATACCCTCACCATCTTTGAACGGAACTCGGCATTTCGCTGGTACTCTCGGGCAAAGTCGTTTGCCCGTACGGTACGTTTTTCTCCGTTTGAGTCGATATATGTCAGCGCGCTAACTTTAACACGGCCGGTGGCTGTGCGAGAGTTTTGGTCGCTGAGTGCCGGCTCAAAACGAAACCCAGCTTTTAAGAGTTTTTTGGCATGGGTTTTACTGATGTTTTTGTAGCCGCAACGAAACGATAATGATTTTGTGCAGAAACCTTTTGTCGAACCTTTTATTTTTGCGCGAAAAATATGCTGCGAACGCTCATCCATGGAAGCGGCTTGATCTTGCAGGTCACTTACTACGGTGTCGCGCCACTGCACGATAGCGATACCGGGCCCCATGAGAGAAAATAACCCTAGCCCACCACCTAGGAATATAGAAATAATGAGTCCAAGCGGCCCTTTTTGTGACAAAAAATTGATCGCAGCCATGCGTTTTGTACTTTTAGTGCTTGGCTCTTCTTTGCGCCTGCTCTCCGCCGTGTCATCACTTTTACCAGTGTCGTTTTGCTCAGAGTCTTTGAGTTCGCGCACATTAGCATCTTCCTCGGGAGTGTCGTCGAGTTTCCTCGAGTTATCTTGAGCGTCTCGTATGGCGCCCTGCTCTGCTGACGCTAGTCTTTGGCCGACTTTACTATCCCAGTCATTCTGACCCGGGTTGCGTATTTCGTTATCTTTGAGTGTCGGCGTAGGCATAGGCTACTTATTGTGGGGGTTGTTGTTGCGCTTGTTGTTTTATCTGATCTGCTGGATTTGTAGTGACAAGTTGTGTCTCGGTCTGACTTGCAATGACTTGAATGTGCACGTGATTTTGACCGGCGAAGAACAAACCTTGTCCAACCGGGAAGTTGCCGAGGCGCTTCTTTTCCTCTTCGGTAAGCTTGAATACATCACTCAGTACGTCGACTGCACTAGACGATTGCTTGAGTAGAAGCTGCATAGAGGAGTTGGCGACGATAGCACGACCCATCTTGCTGCTCATGAAGTCCTCGACGTCTTGCGTGATAGTGGTGATACCAAGGTAATACTTACGAGCGCGCTTCGCGAGGCTAAATAGGAAGTTTGCAGAGTCATCGTATTTCATAAGTTGCCACGCCTCATCGACGATAAGCATGCGTTTTTTGCGCTGAGAACGGGTGATATTCCAGATGTGGCTCAGTACGATGTACATAGCAACTGGTCGTAGTTCGTCTTCGAGGTCACGGATATTAAATACAACCATCGCGTTATTGATCTCGACGTTGCTTTGCTGCGAGAAGATACCTGCAAATGTGCCAGAGGTAAACTTACGAAGTCGTTGCGCGAGCTTCGGTCCAGTGCCGCCCATATGGAGTAGTGTATCGTAGAGGTCGGCCATAGTCGGCGGCATGGAGTTGTGTGTCAGTGGGTCGCTGGTAATACCAAGGCGAGCATAGGTGTCGATAAGTGCTTGATCGAGGTCAGCTTCTTCTTCTGGGCTAAGTGTGACATTGGTATTTGTCGCAGTGGCGCCTCCGAGCATAAGACGCAGGAGTCCATGGAGTGTTACGAGATTGGCGCGAAGTGCATCGTCTGCTTCGTCGGTGTCGATGACTTTTGGTAGGTCGAATGGATTGATACGCACATCGGAGTTGAGGCTGAGGCGAATGTAGCTACCACCAACAGCGTCGCTGAGCCGCTGATATTCGTTTTCTGGGTCGATGATGAGCACATCAGCACCGGTCATCATCGAGCGGACAGCTTCGAGCTTAACGGTGAATGACTTACCGGCACCAGACTTTGCAAACACCACCATGTTGGCATTTTCCAGAGTGAAGCGGTCGAATATAACAAGTCCGTTGTTGTGCATGTTGATACCATAGAGAATACCCTTCTCTTGAGTCAGGTCAGCACTAGTGAATGGGAACGATGTGGAGATGGCCCCGGTGTTCATGTTACGACGAATCTGCAACTGATCCATAAGTTGTGGTACGGTGCTATTGAGCCCTTGTTCTTGCTGGGAGCTAGCTACCTTGCTAAATACGAGCTGCTGGCCAAAGAGTGTCTCAACTTTGTTTTGTACAAATGTGAGGTCATCCATACTATCGGCGTAGAGTGTAATATAGAGGCCATAACGGAAGAATTTCTCGCTACCGACTTGCAGTTCGTCGCGCAACTCCTCAGCATCCTGCAGGGCCGCCTCGAGACCCGGGTCGCGCGTTTTACCTTTTTCTTGATTGATAGACATGCTAGCTTCAAGTTGGGTAACTTTTTTACGCAAGTTCTGCATGACAACCTGCGTGTCTACTGGATACAAGAACATACTAACATCGAGGACTTCGTCCATATTGATGATACTACTGAGCCACCCTGTGTAAATCTGACGTGGGTAGCCATATATGTAGAGAGTACGGCCGTATTTTGTGCCAAGTCGGAAGTGGTCTGAGTGAAACTCTAGGCTACTTGGAGCGATCAAGTCTCGCAAGGTGTTCACGCCTTTTAAGAATGCCTGCTCTACCTCGACTTGTTCACGCGCTCGCTGCTGAGCGGCAATGTCGACTGCGTCTTTTTTCTTTGCCATTAGCCTACTCCTCCTCCGAGATTTGGTCGATCAACTTGACCTTCACCTTTTCGTACGTAAGTGAAAGTGTTTTTCTCGAAGTTGCCGAGAGGTTCGCGCACGGCAGTGTCCGGATTGTAATAATTGTAATATAGCTCGCCTAGTTGCTTGGTGTCGAGCTGTGCGCAGTGCACGCCCATCTGAAAGAGACCGCTAGTGACTGAGTCGACACGGTTTTTGACTTCGTCTTTGGCTTTCTGATACGTAATCTTATCGATCTTGGTTACAGATGGTGCACCACCGCCTCCGCCAAACATCTTTGCAAAGAAGCCCTTGCCCGCATCTTTGATGTTACTCAGGTCGCCAACCGACGAATAAGGGATAACAACATAGAAGCTCTTATCCATAATGTTGGCTTCTTCGGACAGGATCTCGATAAACTCAATATAATCGTCCATCAATACGCCGAGCAACATATTATCCTGCGTTTTGCGGATTTTACTCAGACGTTCTATGTACGGCCCGATATCGACACGCTGTGAGCGAATGAGAATCTGCACGGGGTGTGTGAGCGAATTGATGAAGTTCTGGTAGCTGTACTCGACACCTTCGCGCTCACGTGAACTCATGAGGTCGAAGTTGATAGATTTACAGGCAACGACAGCGCGAAAGCTTCCGTCTGCCATGATGATCATATTGTCGCGAATCTCAGAAAAAAGCAGCGTGTTCTGGGTGGTATTTTTTGGACGTGGTGCGGGTGTTTGGGGTGCTTGTTTAGTGTTGGTAGGAGCGACAGCTGCATCTGGTACGTAGTTAGGTGCGGCAACCGGTGGCTGAGGAGCCATCTGTGGTTGCATTTGCTGTGGATACCCCTGCGGTTGCTGCTGCGGCACCTGTTGTTGAGGGACTACTTGCTGCTGCTGAGCTACATCCATAGGATAGCCGGGCTGCTCTGGCATTTGCGGATATTGCTGATTTTGTGGTTGCACTCCCTACCCCTCCTCAAAAAATGTCTGTTTAATGTAGCGAAATCTCGACTTCATCTTCTGGTAATCCATGCTGTTTTTCTAGCCTGTGGGCTTGTTCGGCGACAGATGCTACAGAGATATCTCCACTTTCGTTTGCAAGTCTGATTATATCAGGTGAAGGGGTATTTACGCTAGTGGTTTCTGGTGGTCTAATTTGCTGCGGCTGGGGGTCGAAGGCAGGCTGAGTCTGCTGCTGCGATACCTGTCCGGTTTGATTTGAGACTGGCTGAACGACGGATTGATGGATAGCTGGGTATGGGTTGAACTCTAGGTGGGGCATCTCTTGAGGTGGTGGCGAAGCCATTTGCTGCTGAAAACTTGAGCGCAGTTGCGACATATCGTGCTCATCGCGAGTATCGAGCATTTGGTTGAGTCGTTGTGCCTGAGCATTGTCGTTGCCGAGAAGATCCGAATCGTCATCTTGAGATAGAGATGATACTCCTTGTGTTGACACGCCGTTGCCCCGTACTGACCAACCTTGCGATTGGACGATGTCAGAGAGATAACTGAGACGTTCTTTTGCTTCTTCCTCGGAAATATTTTTAGTGAGCTCTCGTTCTGCTGTTTTTGGAGCAGTGATCTCTACGAGCGCGTCGAGGCCGTCGGGCTGCCAAAAACGTTTGCGCGGTTTGAGGAAATAGAACGATATGAGCGCGCCAAGGTACGCTTCCATAGGCTGATCTTTTTTAAGAGGCAGAGCTAGCGCGCCAAAGAATATCACGATAGGAATAACAATCACGGCAAGGCCAACAAAAATTTGGGCAAGCACATAGCCAACACCAATCGACATCGCGACGATTATCAGGTAGATGAACTGACGAAAGCTAAACGGGCCAAGTAGCTTGTCGTCGGCTTCGACATCTTGAGGGACTTTATAGACGGCCATATAGCTACAGTATACTGTAAATGCTTACTATTGACGAGTGAATCAAAGTCCCGCAACCCGTTCAAGACTTGCGCGCGCCTGACTACTGAGTGATTGAGAGGCGTAGGAGTTGCCGAGTGCCTCTCTGGCCGTCTTGATTGCACTGTCACGAGCAACTGGATCGGTGACATACTCTACCCTAGCGCCAGTCGCTGGATCAATCGAGCCGGCGAGCGCAGTATACACTTGGTTGATTGAGTGACTATCCATGTTGCCGAAGTCTTTTGCTGTTAAGTTCTCGACACTTGGTGCGACAACTTCTTGCATAAAGTTGTTGGCATTGATACTTCCACTTTCAATTTTCTCGAGAACTCCAGGAGTTTTATAGTACGCCTGTCGCTGCACTGCGCCACTGGACTTGAGCATTTTTACGTATTTTGCACGCTGTTTCGGTGTCACTTCAGGTCCGCCTGGTGTGTTGCCGATAGATTGCATTACTTGGTCGATAAGCTTAGCATCGTCATGCTCTAGCACTAGACTCATAGCCGCTTCGCGAAGTGCAGAATCATTTGCTCCGGCACCCCCTCCCTTGGCAATGTCAGAAACCGTATCCATACCCCTGTTTGCAAGTACTAGCTTATTTGCTTTCACCTCTTCGATATGCATCTTCTCTTGTTCATTTTGCTGGTTGGCCATAACACGTTCTAGTGCAGCAGGAGAATCGCCGCCCGCCATAGACTGGAGGTATTTCTCTCCTTTTGTTTTAGACTGTAGTGCTTCAAATCCTGGGTCTTTTCCGATGAGACCAGCTGCTTTATTTCCTCCCTTTGCTAGCATCCCTGTGGCGCGTTGTTTAGCGCTCTCTGCAAGGCTTGTAGCATCGCCACCAGACCCTTCTTTTCCTGTTGCGTAATCTGATACATATCCTCTGTTAGCCTTATTGAGCTCGTTTTGACGAAGGCCCGAGATAGCGCTACGGCGGTAACGACGTTGAATTGCCTTGTCTCGCTGCCCCCTTAGTCCGGTACGTGCGCCATCACCAATATTGCGCAGTCCCTTGATATCACGTTTGTTTTTGGCTTGCTTGGCAAATGTATCTGCTCTTTTTTGAGTGTTCTTGAAGAGCCCTTTGCTCGAAACAACGCCGCCAAAACGGTTGAGTATTCCGCCGCCGAGCTTCATGATAAGAGGTGTGATAGCTAGAGGTAATGCTTGGATAGCTAGGCCGAACATGAGTAGAGACATACCTTGCGTCTCGACGGCCGAATTAATGACGATGAGTCCTGCCAGGGTGGAGCCGCCGTATATGACCGCGATGATAGGATACAGTGCCAAGAGCGTGGTGAATGTACTAAGCCATTTACTAAACCATTTTTGCGTGTTGGGTAATAAATATGCAACAAATGCTATCGGAGCAATGATAATAAGGATAAGTATGAGTGCATATCGTGCGGTCAGGAGAAATACAGTCAGTAGCAAGGATAGTGCGACCGCCGTCAGCATAGGCACGAGTGCGGCAAACGATCCGTAGAGCGCTACTGCCGTGACAGCGCCACCTACAGCTCCCACGGCTAATATTCCTTCAACTATACCTTCCCACGCGCTGTCGCCAAAGCCCGCCTCAGAGCCGGGCGGTTTCATAGATAGTAATACTTTTTGCAACGAATCTCCCAGAATGTTTGCGAGGTCTACTGCTAGAATACATATCAAGTACGAGGCGTTTACCAAAATAGCCGCAACGATGATGCGCGGCAACATGCGCTTAATATTGTAGTTATCTATACCAATATTTGACACATAAGACAGCACAACCATAAGAATCGCAATGATAAACGCAACGTTAGCGACGTTGCGCATCGCTGCCCACGCAGAGTAGAGCGCAGCACCGGCATCACTTTCAGGGGCAAGCGGCCGTATAACAAAAAGTATTTGCAGTGCTTCAAATGCTTTGTCGGTGATGGTGGCAAGAAACCGCGACGCGGGACACACGATGTATCCGAGCCATTCGAGCGAGCAAGAAGATGGCTGACTTTCGTAGTCCGCGACCGAATATATTGCGCCATTGAGCGCGTCGGGGTCTATGGTGCCAATACCTTTTGACTTCAAGCATTGCCGCACGTTCTCCACTATGACTGCCTTGTTAGAGCTGGTAGATGCTTCGCGTTTACAAGATTCGAAACGCGCATCGAACGACTTACCTGAATTGTTTTCGCAGCTTGTTCTATCTGCGCCAGTGAAACTTGCACACTGTTGGTTAATATATTCTTGGCGCAGTCTGCCTCTCTCGCTTTCAAGGTAGGCTGCTGCTTGGTCGTTGGCAGCATTTGAGCCGTAGCTGTTTTTCATGGCGCCGCCGTCAATGGTAATAGGGCTGTTTGGTGTACACGCGCCACCACCTTCGCGCTGGTATGCGACGCGATCTACTGAAACTGTCGCAGGGTCGCTAGATCTGTTTATGGAGATAGTAATAGGGTTTTTGATAGTACAGACCGTATCAATCGTTTGTGTATTGCAGGCAGTTCTTCCGCAAGTGCTTGTTTCTACGTAAGTACCGGGAAATTGTTTCGAAGAGTTAATAGTGCCTTCGTACTCTGAGTCGTCTGCGCTTGTGAGTTGGAATCTCACGCCACTTGCACCTAACTCCCCACCCATACCAAGTACACTGCCGTTATTGTCCCACCACCAGGTTTCCCCGGATGCATAGGTGGGATTCACGGAGAATACGAGCACGCCAAGGATAGAAAGCATTGCTATCAATATGGTGCGAGATACAGATACGTGCCGCATCATAGCATATTCATCCTCTCCTTGGTTGCGTTCGATAGGTTTTGATTAAATTTCGCATTGCTTGCAGCAAATCTGTAGTTTTTCTTCACTTGCTGCATCTGATCGCCATTTATGTAGCCATTGCGGTGTGCTGCTGCGAGGCCATCTATGCCACTTTCGTGCATACCCGATATTGCATCTGGAGAATATAAACCTTTTTGTGCGGCGCTGCCGTACAACTCCCCTACATTTTGTAAGCTACCATCTCGAACCGCTCCGAGGTTACTACTCTGCAAGTGTGGTGCTATTGAGCCGGCACCAGAAGATTCGATAGTGTCTATAATTGCATGTCGCTGGCTGTCGCTAAATTGCCCACTTGTACGATTAAGTTGCTCGAGCATCTTATTGATGTTCTCGACATTTCGACTCGCAGCAACTTTTTGTGCAGCAGCGGTCCGCATTTCACTTGAAACATCGTTACCAGCTGTGTCTTTGCCGGAGGTCACCATCTGCAGCGCTTCTTCTTCACTCCTGTCGCCAATGAGTACCGAGGCGGCGGACGCGCCTGCTCGTTCGAGCTGGTCGGCTTGCTGAGAGATTTGATGTTTAACTGCATCGCGCAATTCGCTGTCTCTGAGTCCACCAGTTGCCGCTTTTGCTACTGCATCTGGGTCAGAATCTGCTAGTCGCGTAGTGGCGCGATTGAGGTTGTCTTTGTGCTGAGCTACACGGGCGTCATTGCGGGCTTTGGCTCGCTGAGCGGCGGCGTACGGGTTGAAGCGATTTGCTTTTTTGAGCGCACCGCGTGCTTTGCCGTCTCCGTCGATTTTGTTCATCAGCTTGCTATTTTCGAGCCCACCTATGCCCCGATTGGCTGCCCTCGTCTGCTGCATCACCTTCCTATCCTTTTGCCAGCCCTGGGCAGCCTTCATTGTACGGTCGTACGGTCCCTTGTTCTTGTTATTCACAAT
>LCPR01000015.1:18061-20093 GCA_001003725.1 Candidatus Saccharibacteria bacterium GW2011_GWC2_48_9 | reverse complement strand
TCGCCAGACTCTCAAAAAAGCGCTTGCAGGTGTAACACTTGAGCAAGAAGAAAAGGCACACGATGCGCCAAAACTTCTTAAAGCTCGTACGCATACGCACGACGCGCACACTACGCACCGTCGCTAGATATGCTAGAACAAAAGAGCCTCCGGATAATTATCGGAGGCTCTTTTTGATGCCATAATAATCTGCAAAGTAAATCGCTGAACGGTATCGTCGTTAGCGAGTAAGAGTATTGTAATAGAGGTGAAAGCCTGTTATAATCTTATCTTGATTGATTAAATAATTGTAAGGAATATCATGACAAAGAAAGCAGTCATTCGCGTCGGTGGCAAACAGCACATCGTCAGCGAAAAAGAGACCCTCCTGGTGGACCTCCTCCCGGAAGGAACTAAAGAGCTCAAGACAGACGCGCTCCTCGTCATCGATGGTGATAACACAACTGTCGGTACGCCAACTGTTAAGGGTGTAGTAGTTACTGCAAAAGTAACTGAACCTGAAGTAAAAGGTGACAAGCTGCGCATCATTCGCTACAAAGCGAAGAAGCGCGTACACACAGAAACTGGCCACCGCCAAAAATATAGCAAAGTAGAGATCGTTACTATCAAGTAACCTACTGCGAACAATGACGCCCGAGAGGGCGTTTTTTGTTATCTGCGAGTAACCATGAGTGATATGCCAAGCATGAGAAAAGCGGCGTACGATAAGCCTGAGCGAATACCTCTCGCTGGTCAACTTAACGACGTGTATAGAATTCTTGACGATGACTTGGATAACGGCGAGCTAGCGTATCGCAATTTAAAGCGGGCAAAAGATGTAGGTCGAAAAACGCTCCAGGCATTTGATGACGCCATGATGACTTGGATGGTGTATGCGGAGTTGACGCAGGCGGTGCGGATCGAGCGCGAAGGTGTGCTAGAGGCGCGGCTAGTCAACCAAGGACCTACCAATCTATATGGTGAGGTGAATGATATTAGTATAGTTGATGACATAGATGGACGGCGTGTACTCGCTGCAACGGTTGAATCCGAGGCAATCGGCCAGTATGAACGATATATTGTGCCGCTTGCTCGGGAGGGTGATACGCGCATTTTCAAAAATCGCCCCGTCGATATGCCGGGATTAGTAAGAAATGTGTATCAGGAGCGCTTTAGCAAAGCTGAGATCGAGATAGCGAGGGATTTTGCGGACACGTTACGTGCGGGGCCGTTGCCCGGAGATCATCTCGAAGATTACATTCGTACACAAACCAACAGAAATAAAAAGGCTGGTTTCGAGCGGTACATGGTTGCTCTCAACCTTGAGATTGAAGATGCCTATGCCCGCGACGAGCCATATTCTGTAGTTGTTCACGAGGGGGTCATAGCGGTTAGCTACGATCATTCTTTCGAAGCGTCGGTTCCACATTATCAATACCCCGAAGATGAACAGTTTCAATTACTTGGTATACAGTGCGTACGTGATCATGATCGGCGACAGTTGCACGAAATCAATCTGTTTGTCGAGTCACACGAAAGAGATAGGCTCGCAACTATTCCACTAGATAGTGCCTCGGTGATGCTATGGTCGGGTGCTCCTGACGACGAAGATGAGTCGATATAATTCTGCTTATGTCATGATATACTAGTACTCAGTAAAGAGGGTACTAACACATACATGACGACTGTAATATCGGTGACAAACCAAAAAGGTGGTGTCGGAAAGACGACAAGCGCAGTAAATATTGCGTATTATTTGGCTAAGTCGGGCAAAAAAACCTTGCTTGTGGACTTTGATCCGCAGGGCAATGCGACTAGTGGGCTTGGTGTCGACAAGGAATCTCTCGATGGCACCATGAGTGAGGTGATGCTTGAAACGAAGCTACTTAAAGACGTCATTATTGGTACGGATTTTAAAAATCTTTTTCTTGCGCCAAGTACCCCGCATTTAGCTAATACCGAAGCAGAGCTTGCGCAGGCCAATCGACGCTTCACTAGATTGCGCAATGCTATCGACAACACGCCCTCGTACGATTATGTGATTATCGATAGC
>LCPR01000015.1:0-17955 GCA_001003725.1 Candidatus Saccharibacteria bacterium GW2011_GWC2_48_9 | reverse complement strand
CGACACTTGACTTGATAGGTGTGTTACCAACGATGGTAGACAAGCGAACGAGCCTCAGTGCGCAGGTGCACGAAGAGATCAAGAAGCATTTTCCCGGAAGAGTGTTTAAGAATACAATTCCACGCAACATTCGGCTTGCCGAGGCGCCTAGCCACGGCCTACCGATAGGCGAGTACGACAAATGGAGCAAAGGCGCGCGTGCGTACAAAGCGGTGACAAAAGAGATGGAGGATAGGGTAAATGGTTAAGCAAAAACGAGGGCTTGGGCGTGGTTTTTCTTCGCTCATACCAGATGAATTGCTTGACGAATCGTTTGACCCGACAGCCAGCCAAGATCAGCAAGTGAGTGACTTGCGCCAGATCAAGATAGATACGATTGTTGCAGACCCTGAGCAACCACGACGTCATTTTGATGACAAGGCCCTCGATGAGCTTGCGGCGTCTATCAAAGAGCATGGTGTGTTGCAGCCGATAGTGGTGATAGCGCGGGGCGATGGCTACATGATTGTTGCTGGTGAGCGACGCTGGCGTGCGGCAACACAGGCTGGGCTTGTAAAGATTCCTGCACTGGTGCGCACGTTGAGCGATCAGCATAAACTCGAGCTATCTCTGATAGAGAATCTTCAACGCAAAGATCTTAATCCACTGGAAACTGCAACTGCGTATTTGAAACTCCGGGATCAATTTAATATGACACTCGAACAAATAGCCACGCGTATGGGCGCTGGTGCAGTGAGTACCGTGAGTAACAAGCTGCGGCTGTTGAAGCTTCATGCAAAGGCTCGTAGCGCGTTGGCAACTGGTGTGTTGAGCGAAGGTCAGGCACGACCACTTATAGGTGTCAGCGATGCAATTATCGAAGAAGTGTTGCCACGAATTATCAAAGAGCAGTGGAGTGCGCGGCGTATTGAGCAGTTTATTGTCGACCTTAAGCAGTCGCCTGCACCGACTGCTAAAAAGCAAAGCACGCAAGAAGACTCACACGCGCAGGAAATTAAAAGACTCACGCGTCATTTTGCTGCACCGATTAAAATTCGCTCGAACAGTAAAGGCGCTGGTACGATCACGATTTCGTTTAAGGATGCAGATGATTTTGAGCGTCTGCAGCAATTACTTGCAACAGAAAAATAGTCTTCCTCTAGAATGTACGGATATCGCCAACTGGCCAAATTCGCAGTCCGACTGGGCCAACTACGTCGTAAAACGGAATAGTACCGAGGCCACTTCGAGAGTCGTATGAGTTACTGCCTTCGCGGTGGTCGCCAGATACAAACAGGGTACCGCCAGGCACGATGGTATCTACGTTACCACTTGTTGGACTGCCTGGCTCGCCGTTATTATCGTCGTCTGGGTTAAAGCCTCCGGGGTATTCATCGTTATACACGGTAATCTCACCATCTTTCACCACGACGCGTTCGCTAGGAAACGCGATAACGCGCTTTACGATGTATTCATCGGCGCTACCAATGCTGTAGTTTGGGTTTTTGAATACGATTACTTGGCCTCGTGCTGGCACATATGTTTTGTTCTGTACCTGAGCCGCGGTAACCGGCAATCGGTTGACTATCAGACGATCTCCCGTAAACATGGTATTTTCCATGCTACCACCAACAACAGAGAAGGTGCGAAAGATGAAGCTATTAATAAACAACGTGCCGACCGCTACACAGACGACAAAAACTATAAGACCTAGGACATCACGAAAGGCAGGATGTCTCTGCATAAAACTTGGATTCACTGCTCCTGATTATACACGATTGACCGAACAAATACGATATACACCATGAGCATTTTGGGGTTTATCATTTTGCGCGCGTCGGGTATTATAAGTGGAGTATTTATGAATAAACGCAATAATTCTATCGATGGCTTCGTGTCACGCAATCGGGGTACTTCACTCGAAAATCCTCACAAACCAGACGTTGAGCCATCGTCTCTTCAGCGTGGTTTAAATAAGGCCAAGCACAATACCGCCATGCATACAAAACCTCCACGCGCAAAAGTGGGTGTGAATCGCAACGAAATAGATGATTCGCTCAAAGAGATCGATCAGCCCGAGCGCGATAAAAAAGGTCGCGTCAAAAAATCACCAGAACAGAAGTCTAGGCGAAAGAAGATTATTAAGCGCGTTATCATCGCGATCATCGTGCTGCTACTAGCGGTGGGCGCGTATGTAGGTATCAAAGCTGCTATCGCTGGCGGTAAGGCGTTTCAGGGCAGTGTGCTGGATTTCGTGCAAAAAGCACCACTGAAGATGGATGAGAACGGCCGATCTAACATTCTTGTAGTCGGCACCTCCGAGGACAACGAAGGCGGCACACATCCTGGCGGTAACTTAACGGATTCTATCATGGTAGTCAGTATCGACCAGAAAAAAGAAGACGCATATATGATTAGCATGCCACGCGACATGTGGGTGACCCTGGATAATCCCTGCGACGTAGGCTATGAATCTAAGATCAATGCAGTCTATATGTGTGCATCAGAAGATGGTACCAATGAGCCTGCTGGCATGGCTGCTATGCAGTCGAAGGTTGGAGAAGTATTTGGCTTAGATTTGCAATATTATGTTCACGTTAATACAACGGTTGTGAAAGATGCGGTAGAAGCGGTGGGGGGTGTAGATATTACTATCGAGAGCGAAGACCCTCGAGGTATTTATGACCCGAACTTTGACTGGCAGTGTAACTATGAGTGTCGTCTAGTGGATTATAAGAACGGCGAAACAGTAACAATGGATGGACAGCGAGCACTGGCATTTGCACGAGCACGAAATGCCTCTGGAGGTTATGGTTTGCCAAACGGTAACTTTGATCGTGAGAAAAACCAGCAAAAAGTAATCCGCGCACTGCAGGAAAAAGCGGTAAGTGCAGGCACGCTCACTAACATCGGAAAAGTGACAGGGCTTATTGATGCGTTCGGCGATAACTTACGCACGAATTTTGAAGTAAAAGAGATACGAACGCTTGCCGATCTTGGCCAGGCAGTCAGCGGCGACAAACTGCAATCTATCAGTCTGACCGAGGAGGGTGAGTCTGTGGTGACAACTGGTAACGTCTCTGGTCAAAGTGTTGTCCAGCCAGTAGATGGTCTATACGAGTACTCTGGTATCCAGTCGTATATTCTCAAGAAGCTATTGAGTGACGAAGTGACAAAAGAGGCGGCAGAGGTGGCAATATTGAACGGATCTGGTGTAGCGGGTGCAGCGCAAGTAGAGGCCGAGAAACTCGAAGCAAAAGGTATGACAATCGGTATGATTGATAACGCGCCGGAAGGTGAATACGGCACAGCTACTATCTACCAAATAGGTGAAGGCAACCCTGCAACGAAGAAACGACTTGAAGAGACATACAAAGTAAAGATTACTGCGGGTGATCCGCCGCTGCTCGTGAGCGAAACAACAAGTTTCGTAGTGGTAGTAGGCACGATAGCAAGCGCTCAATCGCAGTAGTGCGATGTGGTACAATAAAGTGAGTATATGGAATTTTTGAAGGCATCACGACGAAAAAGCCTATTGAGTGAGATTGTGCACGCGTTGCTCAATATAACTCTAGCAACGGCACTCTTTGCATTGGTTGCTACGGGCTCATGGCTACTCGCTATTAGTCTTGTTTTGGTCAGTAAGTGGAGGATCTTGGCAGTTCGACCACGCTACTGGTGGGCGAATATATTGGCCAATATCGTCGATCTGACAGTTAGTCTTGGAACGGTTGCGCTACTATATCTTGCCGGCACTAGTGGACAATACGGGTTGATGATGCAGGCGATAGTGACTGCGCTGTACGCATTGTGGCTGATAGCACTAAAACCGCGTTCAAAACAGGTGTGGATCAAAGCTCAGGCAATAGTAGGGCTGCTGATAGGCTCGTGGGCTTTGCTGGCGCTTGCACACGCGGTACCATTTGCACTGGTGCTTGTGGTGATGTATGTCGTGGCGTATGGCGCTGCGAGGCATGTGCTGGTCTCTCGTGAGGAAGATCAGCCCTCGTTACTATCCATGGTGTTTGGTTTGCTCGTCGCAGAGATTACATGGGTTGTGTATCATTGGACTGTTGCCTATGGCGTTGATGCTATGGCGGAGTTCAAGTTACCGCAAGGTACCATTGTGATTGTCTTGCTCGCGTTTTTGGTTGAACGTATATACGCGGTGCAGAGTAGCGGAAAGTCCTTGCGTTCTATAGAGATAATTGCGCCACTTGTGTTTGTAGTGTTGATAATTGTGGTGCTCGCATTTGTGTTTAGCTCTGGAGCGGGCATAATCTAAGATTATTCTCAGCATGGGAAGCTACAATAAAGGATATTATGGAAAAAACTACAAAAACCCCTCAGCCAGTCACGCCACCGCCAGTACGTAAGCACACGAACCATACTTCGCTGTTTAAAAAAATTGGCGCCGCGTTCGCGGTTGTCGCTCTGGCATTTGTCGGTGGCGGCCTTGGTGCATGGGTAGTAACTCAAAACGGCAACACTTTGACGGTGCTAGACAGTGCTATTGAGCAAGACGGCAACACTATACGTTCGCAGAGCGAGCAAGACATTTCCCAAGTGGCAAGTCAAGTGTCGCCGAGTGTTGTCTCTATTTCTACAGATGTCGAATCGGCACGTGGGAACGTGATAGGGCAGGGAGCTGGCACTGGCGTCATTGTGAGCACGAGTGGCTATATCATGACTAATAAACATGTGATTGACGGCGCGTCGTCTGTGGCCGTCACCACAACGAGCGGTGATATTTACGAGAAGGTGCAAGTGATAGGCTCTGATCCCCTTAACGATATAGCATTTCTCAAAATAGATAAACCAAATGATCTTCAGCCCGCAAAACTTGGTAACTCTAGCACGCTCGACATAGGACAGAATGTGTTTGCGATAGGTAACTCTCTCGGCGAATACAAAAACACCGTAACGAGTGGCATCGTATCAGGCCTTAATAGGCCAGTGGCCGCTGCATCAAGTGATGGCAGTAGTGCGGAGACGTTGTCAGACCTTATTCAGACAGATGCGGCTATCAATCCGGGTAATTCTGGCGGACCTCTGGTGAACCGAGCAGGCCAGGTGATCGGTATCAATACAGCCGTAGCTAGTGATGCACAGGGTATCGGTTTCGCGATACCTATCAACGCAACCAAAGGCATATTGGCAAGTGTACTTGAAAGCGGCAAGTTGGAGCGTGCATACATCGGAGTGCGCTATGTAGAGATTACTCCGGCGATCGCCAAAGAGCGAAAACTAGACGTCAAGCAAGGGGCGCTTGTACTGGGTGATCGCAACACCTCAGCTATCGTATCGGGTGGCCCTGCGGATGAGGCGGGTATCAGAAGCGAAGATATCATTACAAAGATTGGTGACATGACAGTTGGCGAAGATGGGGGCATCACGAGTATTATCGGTGGCTACAAACCTGGCGATAGCGTTAAGGTGACTTTCCTGCGAGATGGTAAAGAGCAGACAACTGACGTGAAGCTCGCAAAATATTCTGATGACACACAGCAGTCGCAGGCACCCGCTGAGCAAGAATCCGAAGAACAATCGTTCGATCCTCGCAGTTTATTCGGCTTCTAGCTGTTGATAAGCGCGACAGTATAATCGCGTGACCCTGTGCTACGAAGTCCATGTTGCTCGGCTACTGTGCGAATTTGTGCATGTTGGGTTGGGTCGGCTTCAAGTAGTGCAACACCGTTTGGTGTAAGCCAGCGAGCAAGCTGAGGAATAAGCTGCGCAATGAGCTTTAGGCCTCCGTCTGTTGCATATAGTGCGTGCGGTGGTTCGTGGCGTAACTCTGCAGATGTATCATCCCAGCTTGCATCGACGTATGGCAAATTCGCCAGCACGTAATCAACCATGAAGCCTTGATGATCAAGTAGGCTATCGCGTCGCGTATGTATGGCCGCGTCGTGCAGTTCGGCATTGCGCCTAGCTACTGTGAGTGCCTTGGCGTCTATGTCTGTAAGGGTGACTTCTAAATGGGGTCGTTCTAACTTAGCGGTAATGCCCAATATTCCTGAACCGGTGCCGATATCGATAAGCCTTTTTGGCGATATTTCATTTGCGGTAATTTCGAGTAGCCACTCGATCATGCTTTCGGATTCGGGTCGCGGCACAAGTACGCTCGGTGTTACGATAAAGCGGCGACCATAAAATTCTTTATGCCCGACAATGTAGGCTAGTGGCGCTCGATCAAGCCGAAGATCGAGACGTGCATTAGCAATATCGTAGCGGCGTTCGTCGATCTCTTCGTCGAGGTGCGCGTGCAAATAGGTGCGTGGTTTGCGCAAGGTATGTGCTAGAATCAATTCTGCATCTAGTCGATTTGAATCAATGCCAATGTCTTTGAGTTGTTTTGTGGCATCGCGGAGCCAATCGGATATAGTCATTTATAGTAATTATTGCATAATATGTTAAGAAATGACAGTTATTTGACCTAGCGAATACGCTGATCCGACCGGGTTACTGTTCGGCGTTCTGGGCCTTGAGCTCACGCTCGTAGGCCTGTAGTTTTTCTGCAATGTCGTCGATGCGGCCATCTAATGCTTGTGGGATACCCGAACGGCTGTAGCCAATGCGGTGGTCGGTGATGCGATCTTGCGGGAAGTTGTAGGTGCGAATTTTTTCGCTGCGATCTCCAGAGCCTATGAGTTCGCGTCGTTCGGCGGTAAGTTTGGCATTTTCTGCATCAATTCTCTGCTGAAGCAGGCGAGAGCGTAGGACGCTCATAGCTTTCTCTTTGTTCTTGAGTTGCGACTTCTCATCTTGGTTGGTAACTACGAGGCCAGTGGGGAGGTAGGTGATACGCACTGCAGAGTCTGTCGTATTGACGCTTTGTCCTCCGTGGCCGCCTGCGCGGTATACATCGATCTTGAGGTCGTTGGCGTGAATCTCGACGTCGGTTTCTTCGGCTTCTGGTAACACTGCTACGGTGACAGTGCTGGTGTGAATACGGCCTTGGGACTCTGTAGATGGTACACGCTGGACACGGTGGACACCAGACTCAAACTTGAGTATCGAATATGGAGAGTCGCCTTTGATACTAAATACGACTTCTTTGTAACCGCCAGCGTCGTTGGCACTTTCGGTGATAAGCTCTGTCTTGAGGTTGTGCGTTTCGCAGTAGCGTAAGTACATGCGGTAGAGTTCGGCTGCAAACAGGCTTGCTTCGTCGCCACCAGCGCCTGCGCGAATTTCCATGATAACGTTTTTGTCGTCGTTGGGGTCTTTTGGTGTGAGCATAATAAACAGATCTTCGTCTAGCTTCGCCAGTTCAGCCTCGGCTTCGACGACTTCTTGTTTGGCTAGTTCGGCTAACTCATCGCCGCCACTCGAAAGTTCTTTGGCCTCTGTGATGTTCTGTGCAAGTTGCTCACGACGTTTTGCGAGAGTGATAAGGGATTCGAGCTCGGTGAAGCGTTTGTTTTTATTGCTAAATTGAGGATTTGAATACGCATCGGGCGTGGCTAGAAAATCACCGAGTGCCTGGTGCTCTGATTTGAGATTTTCTAGGTCAAGGTTGATTTGCGACATTACTTCTCATTATACCAGCTTGAGAATAAAATAACAGGGGTGACTATTTACTAGCGCAGTAACTATAGTAAATGGAATATAGGATAATCAGCGCGCCAAGTACGAATAATATGTCCTCGTAGGGCATGATAGTCGCCGCGAGTGAGTCTAGTCCGATGGATGCTAGGTAAATAGGCGCTGTCATCACAGCTAGTCCTGCAATAAAGATCATTGGCGTGAAGTTGGTCTTTTTAGGTTGTGTAGACTTGGCTGCATCTTTCATGTTTCTTATTATAACAAAAGAACGTCGCACGATGCGACGTTCTTAGTAGTGAATTGTGCAGGTTAGGCTGATTTATCAGCTTTTTTTGCTTGCTCGGTCTTTTGCTTTTTTGCTTTGTTGGCCAAAGCTGCTTTGCGTTCTTCGGCTTTTGCGAAGCGTGCCTTGAAGCGGTCGACACGACCTTCGGTGTCGATAATTTTCTCTTCGCCAGTAAAGAATGGGTGACTAGCACTAGAGATATGCACCTTAACAAGTGGATATTCTTTGTTATCTTCCCATTTTACTGTGTCCTTAGTTGGCGCTGTTGAGCGGGTCAAGAACGAAAACCCTGCAACTTCGTCGCTAAATACGACAAGTCGGTAGTTCGTAGGGTGTATACTGCTTTTCATATCTGAACTATATTATCAGATAAGAATAGCTATGTAAAGTATCTAGCGTAACACGCGTCGTGTGCCGTGGGCGTGCGTACGGTGTCGCGGAAGCATGCGGCCATGAACCTGGCGATACGTGCGACCATCCGCTGCGGTAATGGTCTGGGCGGTATTTGGACTGTCCGGTGACGCCTCAGCGGGTGATAGATCTGTATGGGCATGGGTGGTGTGAACGCGATGTCGGCGCTTGTGCTCTTCATTTAATTTACCGCGCATTTTTTCGATTGCGCGTGCCGAACTGGGATTTTGCGCCATACGCTTAAAGCCATCTTCGAGTGTAGCGAGATCTTGGTCGCTCATATCTTCGAGTCCTACATACTGCGCGCGAGCACCTTTGGTGGCCCGTATGAGCTCGTCGAGTTTGATTTGCACGGCTTTGCCGTCTCGGTTTTGGGTGTTCTGGATGAGGAATACCATCAGAAAGGTAACGATAGTGGTTCCGGTGTTAATGACAAGCTGCCATGTGTCGGAAAAGTCGAATAGGGGGCCTGTAACTGACCAGATGATGACAACGGCAACTGCAGCCAGAAATACAGTTGCAGTGCCTGCAAGGTTTGAGACTCGCGTTGCTGCCCGACGAAACGCTTCTTTCATGTAGCCCCATAGTAACGCATCTCCTCATATACCGCTAGAGCTTATTCTTATATCACATAACCAGAATAAATGTCACTGCGTGTCTTTTGCTGGAGCGAGGTGATATAATATAAGCATAAACACCACAATATAAACAATGATTTCAGAACATACGCATAACGACACTCAGTCTCGCAGTGCATCACATGACGATGAGCTTCTTGGTGTAGCATCCGAACAAGAGCGTGCGCACCAACTCATAGAGCATGCGTTGGCTGATATCGCAGATGTTGAAGAGCGTATTGTGCGTGATCTTGGAGTTGCTCCGCATTCTGCAGAAGCAGTGGCTGCTACGGACGAAGCATTGGTGTATATCGCTCGAGAGAGTAATGGTAGTCATGACGTGCCTGAACTCACCGCGCATGATGCAGCGATGGATGTGGTAGTAGAAGGCGCGCTAGAGTCCAGTGGTGCAAAATTTTCCGGCCACGATAATCCTGCAGCTACGCTCGACCACGATGGGGAAATGCATGCGCGTATTACAGAATTAGTACAGGAGCTCCATGACACACACGCGACGCTGCCAGACGGAACTGATGCTGCAGAAGCGGCCATACTGGCTATTGAGCAACATCCGATCATGCAGCAAGGTGTGCGCGGCGTAGAGTATGCGAATAGCGACAAAACCTTACAGAATGATAAGTATCAGGGCCATGACGTATCTACTGAGCTGCGCGCGATGAGCAATAGATGGCGACATGAAGGCGGGTCATTGGTAGAGCGAAACTTCAGCGCTATTGAACGATCCACCCAAGCTTCTCAGGTAATAGAAAGTTCGGGGTATGTCGGTAATAAAGGACTTGAGGCTACAGTACATGCTGCAACTGGAGCACTTGAGGCTACTGCGGCTCTCAACAATACAAAGTTGCAAAAAGAAATCGATCATCTCGCTGGTCTTATTGAGAGCAGGATTCAAGCAGGAAGCGAGATTCCTGCTCCGATGCAAGCTGCCAAAGATGCGCTGGAGGCACGAATTAGTACAGCCGGTGATGTGTCGAAACACCCAAGTGTGATTGCAGCGGTGAGGCAGGAGCTTGCCGATCAAGAAAAGCATGCGTTACAAGAGCAGATTGAAGCGCGCCTTCATGCAGACGAGCTGCCATGGACGATGCCCGATGCGCAAATTCCAGCAGACATGATGGATGGCATTCGGGTGACGTATGAGTCAATGTTCACCCAAGAGTCTATTTTGTCTGACAGCGATCAGATAAAAGTTGCGCCGCCCATGGAAAATTTTGAGAGGGCGACGCAGTATACCCCAGAAGATGAAGCCTTACTAGCTACTGGAGGGATTGACCTGTCTAGCAGGGGAAGCGGGGTTCAGCCTAATCATTTTACACGGGGGGAATTAAAGGCTGCGAATGTATTCTTCGTCAACAGGCTTGGAGCTGGTGAGCAAGCGATATTTGGCATACCGATTCCCGATGCACAGAGCGAAGGGGGCATATTCAATGTACAGGACAGATCGTTCTTAACCGAGGAAGAATTCAAAAAAGTTTACGACTACCAACAGGCGAACGGCTATGGCCTAGACGGCAAGAGCCCAAGAGATGTACAGACGGATATGATGATGTATGCAATACGGCCTGAATCCAGAAGTGCCGTGACTCCTCTAAAAGGTTCAGGTTTTTCCACCAGGGAAAATAAGTATAACGATGCGCGCTCACCATTTGTTGACAGTGGGTTTTCTCTGAAACATGGCGTGGAAACCTACGCATCGATGCCCGATGGAACTAAGCAGCGAATAAATACCATGACGATACATATGGTTGGACACGAGAAATACCCAGGAACAAGTGAGATGTTTGATCCTGCTACAGTTGATCATGGCCAGATGTATATGAGTGCAGGTGAATTTATACGTAATTTTTATGTGCCACCGCCAACTGAAGAGGAAGCGTTGCTGGCTATGCAGTCTAACGGCGGTAGGACTGCAAGGGAGCGAAGTTGGGTTGGGCCACTCCCTGATAGTGAGTAGAGTGGCGGTTAGTCTTGATAGGCTCGTCTCTATGTGGTAAGATATGTAAGTAAATAATTTAACGATACAACCGTTCAAATACTCCTGAATCTCAGGTTGAACGGTGAAGAAATAAGGAGTATATCATGGCCGTAGAGGTAGATATTAAAGCATTGCTTGAAGCTGGTGTTCATTTTGGACATAAAACGAGCCGTTGGCATCCTAAAATGGCGCCATACATTCACAGTAAACGCCAAGAGAGCCACATTATCGATCTGACAAAAACTGTCGAAGGTCTTGATAAGGCGTTGCCATTTTTGACAAAGGTAGCAGCAAGCGGTAAACAAGTACTGTTTGTCGGTACTAAGAAGCAGGCAAAAGATATTGTTCGTACAACAGCTGAAAAAGTGAATCAGCCGTTTGTGACTGAGCGCTGGATCGGCGGTATGCTTACAAACTCTACTACCGTGAACCAGCAGATCAAGAAGCTCAAAGATCTTGAAAAGCGCATGGAGAGTGGTGATCTTGAAAAACGTTACAACAAGCTTGAAGTGCAGCGTTTCCAAGAGGAGATCATCGCGCTTAATAGCAAGTATGGTGGCATCAAAGACCTTAATGGTAAGCTAGGCGCTGTCATTGTAACTGACATCATCGCAGATGCAAATGCTGTTCGTGAAGCAAAAACACTTGGAGTGCCAGTGATTGGTATCGTCGATACCAATGCAAACCCAGATGATGTTGACTACGTTGTGGCAGGCAATGACGATGCAATCAAAGGCATCTCATTGATGCTTGATTACTTTGCGCAAGCTGTTGCAGAGGGCGCAGGATCAGCAAAGACAGCCGACCAACAAGAAGAGAAATAAAGGAGATAGTATGGGCGTAACGATTGACGACATCAAAAAACTCAAAGAGCTGACAGGTATCGGTCTGACCGATGCTAAAAAAGCGCTTGTTGATGCTGAGGGTGATTTTGACAAAGCACTCGAAGCGATGCGTAAAAAAGGTATCACAAAAGCCGAGAAAAAAGGCGACCGCGAAACTCGCGAAGGTCTGATTGAGAGCTACGTGCACTCTGGCCGTATTGGTGTGGTAGTGGAAGTGAACTGCGAAACAGACTTCGTGGCTCGTTTGCCTGAGTTCAAAGAATTTGCTCACCAGATTGCCATGCAGATTGCTGCAATGTCACCAGTGTATCCAACTATCGAAGATGTGCCGAGTGATGTCTACGAAGCGAAGAAGCAAGAGCTGCTTGCAAGTGACGCGCTAAAAAGCAAACCTGCTGATATGGCAGAAAAAATCGTCGAAGGTCAGTTGAAGAAGCACTTTGCTGAACAGGTGCTCGCTGAACAAGCGTTTGTACTCGATGACAGCATGACTGTCGGTGAGCGTATTAAGGAACAGATCGCGAAAAGCGGCGAGAACATTCGTGTTTCACAGTTCAAGCGTATCGAACTTGGTGTGACTGAATAGTACTAGTCTTTCGTAAAGATAAAAACTCCGCAATGCGCGGAGTTTTTATTTTGTAGGTCTCGTATGAAATGTTTGGTATAATTTTGACATAAGCACAACAACTAAAAAGGGCGGCATGAAAAATAAAGGTTTCACAATAGTTGAACTGCTAATAGTGATCGTCGTGATCGGCATATTAGCAGCGATCACGATCGTAGCATTCAATGGCGTGCAGAATCGTGCCAATGATACAGCTGTACAATCTGATCTCCGTCAATTTGGTTCGGCTATGGCACAGTACAAAGCTGTTAATGACCGCTATCCAGCACCTGCGGATTTTAATCTCACGATGAATATAAAATTTAGTCGCAACGCATATGGTCTTGATGTGCAGGATAGAAATCTTCGATACTGCCGTAACGCAACGACAGATGAGTTCGTGATACTTGCAAACTCAAAATCAGGAAAATATTTCCGTTATATGTCTACTGCAGGCAAAGTAGAGGAGACGCCATCGGCCTATGGGTGGACTGTGTGTGGAATGGTTGGTTTGACCTCCGTCAATCCATCTCCTGATGCCGTATACCAGACTACGTGGGCAGCGTGGGTTAACTAGAGCGAGTGTTCTTTGTTGCCTGGCTACCGATAGTACGAGCTACATGCTGACTCGGTAATGTGTAGTTGTCGCAAAGATCTGGCAAAACGCCTGCGTGCTTGTCTGCGTCGAGTTTATCAAAGAAGTCGTGAAGTACTTCTAGGTCGTCGTCTGTGAAGCGACCGACTGGTCGATTTTCTCCAACGTCGTTGCGCCACGATATAGGTATGGGCTTTGTGCGCGCATTTTCGCCCGCTTTTGGTGGGCTGAATGTAGCCAAAGCAAAGAGTTCAAACTGCGCGTTGCGTCCAAATTCCATACCAGAGACCGACTCGAAGGCTATGGAGTCCATTACGCGTAAGTATGTGCCACATTCGGTCAGCTGCGCCGTGAGGCGCTGCGTCTGTGCTGCGAGGTAGCGTTGTTGATCTTCCAGCGCTGGAACAAGCGTATGATTTTCTAAGAGTGCTTCGAGTGTCGAATCTTGAGGGTTTTTTTCTTTCACTGCTCAAACATACCATGTAACGAGCAAAAAACAAATGGGCGAGCTATTCTTGGCGCATATCATTGATAGGATTACGGCGTATACTCATGAGTAGCGGTGGTAGCATCGCAACGAGCGAGATACATATGATGATGACAGGTATATAGATGAGGTACGGCGAATTGAAACCAATAAGTACGAATTGTTTTGTAAGGTCTTGTGCGCTAAACGCTGTGAGCGCCATGGGTGTGACTGACGGTGAAAGCCAGTAGTTGACGATGAATGCTAGCAGGACTCCTAGTAAGGCGACAAATACTATCACACGTAGACTGAGCAATATAGTGTACCAGCTGTATATAGCAACAATATCTATACGTTTTGCGCCAATTGCACGAAATACGGCTGTCTCTTTGCGGCCATCGGCTATTGTCCTACCTATCATGCTGCCAAGTATGATTATCGCAACAAATGATATTATGCCCGTAATCCAGAGTAGGATGGTTTCGACCAAGCCACGTACGTCGGCGAGTATGATGCTGTTGGTGGCATGTGGTTGAGCGCTCACCTCGCAAGTACCGCTAAAACATGCATTCGCTTCGAGGTATGACTTTGCTGCTGCTAATGATGAAAACTCAGTGATGTGTACATCGTATGGGGCTTTGGGTGTTTTTGAAACATCTGTCGCTGTGGCAGATTCGCCAAATACAGCGACGGGCTTGAGCTCGGCAGGCAGCTGTTGAAAGTATCCAGCCGGTATGAGCCAGTTTGGCACAGGAGCTGATGCTAAAAGCGCTGAGATTCCATCTGCCACTGACTGAGTGCCAGAGAACGACTGTGCCGAAGGTGCGAGTCCGATCACTTCGAATTTCATCTTTAACTGCAAGGGGTCTTGTGTTTTGTCAAAAATTCTTGCGAATTCTTCATTTTTTTGCGCAAGGTTTCGCTCCTCCGTAGTGCGAGTGTCGCTGATGATTTCGGTCGAGCCGCATGAATTATCAGCAGGTACCTTGTAGATAACCGATGGCTTAACGTATTCTTTGTCATCTTTATTCTTATTCATTTCTTTCTTTTGGATCATTGCTTCGTTGAGGAGTGCGAGCGACTCGTTGTTGCGGTAGCAAAAATCAATTTGTAGATTGGTGCTTTTTTCGCGAACCTCACGAATGCGCTCTAGTTTTTCGTTCGCAGTCGCCGTAGACGGCAGTTTCTCAAAGCCGAGGGTTTTTTCTGCGTAGTTGTAGTTGATGATGATGGGTATGCTGTCTGCGGTTTTCGGGTCAAATTTTTTGGCAGCATATGGCATTGATATAACATCGTCGGCGACAGACAAACCGTTATAGCTAGATGTGTAATCTTCAAAAGACTGATAGGCCGAGTTGGGCTGTTCTACGTCTGCGTTGACAATCGCATCTTCTTTGCCGTCGGGCATTGGCGCGAGCGTACCAAATTCGGGCTGTATGAATAATTCTGTAAGCTGGCGTTTGACATCGTAATTCTTGGTATGCTCATCAATATCAAACGGTTTGTCGCGCCCAGCACGGTATTCTTCGACGGCTTGCAGTACGCTCGGAGATTGGGCAAGATCTTCGATGAGGACTTTTTTGCCTAAGTCTTTGTTGAACTCTGTCGGAACGGGATCCTCGGTCGGGTTGAATTCAATACCAAGGCGTTTGGCCTCTGCTTTTTTAGCGGAAATTCTTTCGGCGTGAATCTGTTCGGCACGTGTAACAATGGTATTGTTTGATTCTATATTGTAAAATTGATATTCATCTCCGCCAAAATGAGTGGTTGCGGTGATGTATTTTTTCCCGATATTTTCTCTACCAAAGCTATCGAGACTTTGCAAGATACCAGAAGAAATCAAGATAACGGCTAATAAAAGTCCAAAAAGTAGTCCTGACACTAAGATGGTGAAGGCGAGTCGCACTTTTCTGATGCGAAGCTTTGTCATCGCAAGGGTGATCGTATCTAGGGGCCGTATCATGCGAGCTTCCCATCAAGCAAACTAATTTCTCGGTCGACTCTACTGGCGATTGCCCGGTCGTGAGTAACGATGGCGATAGTCGTGCCGAATTCTTGGCGAATTTTATCAAACAGTTCGATAATATTGTGAGAATTTGCACTGTCTAGATTGCCGGTCGGCTCGTCAGCGAGGATTATTTTTGGTTGGTTGAGAAGCGCTCGGGCTATAGCCACGCGCTGCATCTGTCCACCCGATAGCTCGCTCGGCATGTGTTCAAGTCGCTCACTGAGGCCAACAGATGCCGCGACCTGTTCGACACTCAAGCGTCTGTCGGAGCGAGTTTTACCTGCAAACATGCCGGGTACTTCGATATTCTGTCTGACTGTCAAAAATGGTTGTAAGTAAAAAAACTGAAACACGAAACCAATCGTTCCATTCCGAAAGGTAGAGAGTTTACTGTCTGAGAGCTTAGCGATGTCGGTGCCGTTTACCAAGATAGTGCCGCTGCTAGGCTTATCTAGGCCACCGATAGACTGCAAAAGGGTGCTCTTACCGCTACCGCTAGGACCAGTGAGCGCCACGAACTCCCCTTGGTGTATGTCGATAGAAACACCCCGAAGCGCATCAACTTGCGTCTTTCCGATTTTGTAGCCTCTGTGTAGGTCACGGGTAGACACTATGACGGGAGTGTCAGGAGCGGGTGATTGAATGCGCTGCTTTACCGAAGATCTTCTTGTTTCAAGGTGCTCTTTGATAGCCAAGACGGCATCGACAGGCTTATCGAACAGCGATAGGTACTGCGCAATGTCATCTTCACTTGCGCGTCTGTGTTGCGTCATGTATGTCCACCCTTAGAGTTGTCTAGCTACGATAAGTATACATAAGCATAGTATAAAAATACAATATGGTTTTCTATCACTTCAATGAGCGTACAATTTGCTATACTGGTAAGAGAAAAGAGAGGATATATGTTCGATACTACACCATATGAGCAAAAAATGAATAGTGCACTGACGCACTTTGAAGATGATTTAAAAAAAGTCCGCACAGGCCGTGCGCATCCAGCAATGCTAGAGAGTGTGCAGGTCGAGATGTATGGTACTAAAATGCCGCTCAACCAAGCGGCAAACATTACTGCGCCGGAGTCGCAGCAGCTCTTGGTGACGCCGTTTGACCCTAGTAATATAGTTGCCGTGGTGACGGCTATTCGTGACGACCAGAGTCTCGGCTTCAACCCAAGCGACGACGGGCGGGTTGTGCGTGTGCCAGTGCCAGCGCTTACCGAAGAACGTCGCAAGCAACTTGTTAAGCAGACGAGCGAAAAAGTTGAAGAAGCACGCATCGCTCTGCGCAATATTCGCCAAGATGCGCTCAAAGATGCTAAAGCCAAGAAACAAGCAAAAGAGCTTTCTGAAGATGATGAAAAGCGTGTTGGTAAGGAAATCGACAAGCTGATGAGCGATATGCAGCTGAAAATTGACGAGGCTTTCAAATCTAAGGAGAAGGATATCCTCACCATATAATGTTATCTCGAGAAGGTTGGCGTACCCGACGCGAGCAGCAGCGCAGTGATCGTATACTCGCAGCCGCCGATGCAACTGCAGATCTTGTAGATAGTAGACTTCAGACTGATGAATATCAGGGCATTTTGCCGCGAGAGGTGCGTGGATATACACTACGAGAAGATTTGAAAAGAATCAGGTCTCAGGAATTTGTGCATAGAATGGGTGAAAGAGGCTTTGCTGCAATTGTGTACGATGGCTACACGTATCGAGGCGATAGTGCGTCTGAGATTGATCCTTTCCGGCTCTACGTTGTGAAGAGCGAGATTTTTGAACAGTCAAGCGACTTCACGCTGCAAGCACCCGTAGACGCCGCACATGTGCTTAAAGTGTGGGCGCAATCTGAAAATTCAAAACTAAACGGTGGAGGTGAAGATGAGTGGTGATGAAGAGAGTATAAAAGTACCCCAACACATCGGTTACATAGTCGACGGCAATCGACGCTGGGCTCATCAAAATGGCCTTCCTGATGGTAAAGGACATGAAGCTGGTGCCGAAAATCTTCAAAAAGTAGTTGAATATTGCCGTGATATTGGAATTAAACATCTCACCGTTTACGCCCTATCAACCGAAAATTGGCGCAAACGTTCTCCGCTCGAAGTCAAAGGATTATTCCACCTCCTGATTACCATTGTCAGGAAGAAAGCCGAGGAATATAGAAAATCTGGTATCAAATTCTTTGTCCTGGGGAACTTCCAGGCTTTCCCGTTCAAGGTCAAAGAGGCCATCAAAAAAATTCTGGCTCTAGTTATCATCGAGGAAAAAATTCAGTTTAATGTCGCCTTAAATTATGGTGGCCGTGATGAAATCATTACCGCTCTCAAAAGAATAATTAAAGATAAGATACCTGAAAGTAAAATCACCGAAGAACTGGTGTCTAGCTATCTATACACCAAAGACCAACCCGATCCTGACCTTATCATCCGACCTGGCGGTGAATTTAGATTAAGTAACTTTTTAATCTGGCAAATGTCCTACGCCGAACTATTTTTTACCAACATCCTCTGGCCAGATTTCTCTCCCAAAGAGCTGGAAAAAGCGATCTATTGGTATCAGCAACGCGACCGAAGGATGGGAAAATAACTCATCTTGATCTTAGTA
>LCPR01000014.1 GCA_001003725.1 Candidatus Saccharibacteria bacterium GW2011_GWC2_48_9 | reverse complement strand
ATCCAAAAGACTTTTTATTTCTATAATTGTTTTGAGCATTTCATTTGAAAGTTGGTGTTTTTTTATGCACAAAGATTTAAATAATGCGTATTTGGATTCAAAATTTTGAGGTATTGTTTTTGAGTGCTCTATAGTAGCGGTTATTGTCAGTTTTCTCGCCTCGTCTAGTAGATCGATGACTGTGTTAACATGATCAGGATTATTTAACTCGAGTTGTTTGTCGTTGTGAGCACTTGTCAGCTCTATGGCTGTCATTGAGTGTTCGTCTGCTATGCGTTGAACTTCGGCGACTTCGCTGGCATCAAGTATGTGCTCTCGTCCAGATGTGGTCGTTGTTATGTTGTAGTTATCTGCAAGAGAAGATGTATCCAATGCTTCATTCAGGGAGTCGCGTGTGGCGCCTGCGACACCCTCTGCAAGCATTTGATTGTTGCGCGATGGTTTTCCAAGGTTGCTGTCTCCGTTGAGTGAGTCCGCTCGGCTTTCGTCTGAGGTTGTTGCGTCGATAGCGAAGGTTATTTTTACATCTGAAAGTCCAGCGGCTGTCTCGAGAGTACTCGCTGCAATTGTCTGTACGCTTGCAATGTCAATTTGCGGTATATCAAAGCTTGCTGCATTACCGCTAGTTGGTATGGCGCTGTGTATCGTGACTGTGTCGCGATACGAAGATGCTTGCGGTTGAAAATCTTGTCGCTCATTGCTTAGAAAGTTATCTTCACTGGCGTAAGATTCCTGGTCACTGTTTGTGTTAGCTTCTGCAACGCGAAGCGATTCGGGCGTATCAGAATTTGTGGCAAAATTATATCCAGTCAACGCTGTAGATGCTATCGCGGTTCCACCTATGATATTGATAGAATATCGCTTGGCTTTTTCGCCAAAAGTCTCGCGTGAAGCCGACTCTTGAGGTTGTCTATAAAATTTATTTTCTTGCAGTGACATGTGACTCCGTATTTGATTTCAAAATTAAATTTATTATATCATAATAGTTATATATAACAATGTGCTTATGGCTGCAAAGCAAGGTGTTGGGCATTCGGCATCAATATAGTTGCCAATTGCTAAAATAGTATGAGTAGCCGGTAGACTATCCGTGCGATATGATATAGTAAATAAATAACCATAAGCGAAAATAACAACATGAGAATTAAGACACAATCAGGCTTCACTATCGTCGAACTCCTTATCGTCATAGTCGTCATTGGTATCTTGGCGGCTATCACGATAGTCGCATTTAACGGCGTGCAGACACGAGGTTACGATAGTCGACGCACCAACGATGTTGCCGGTATAAAAAAAGCGTTAGAGATGTATAAGGTCGATGAGGGGCAGTACCCGGCAGCATGTGGAGCAGACAACTCGGGCTGCAGTGTCGGCGCGCTCAATAGCTTCTTGGTACCGAAATATATTCCTAGCATTCCGCAGGATCCAAAGGCTCCGTCTCGCTCGTACGATTATGTGCGCGGAACGGTTGCGAACGATAGCTATGCGATTCGAATCTACTACGAAGGCATACCTTCGTGCAAAACAGGCTACAACGTCAATACAGGTTGGTGGGGTACGGCTGTTCCTGTATGCTAAAAGTTGCTTCGCATGTGTTAAGATGGTGTAAGTAATTAATAAATTGAACGAAAGAATAGTTATGGCTAAGCACAAAAACTGGCATGGCGCCTCTCGCAAGCGTCTACTCAAAAAGAAACTCAAAGCACAGAAGAAGTAAATACGGATTACATCATCTCCACGGCAGTTACCTATGGTCTTGTGATATAATCATAAGCAACATGAACACTACACGCACATCTAACAGCTCAGGATTTACTATTGTTGAGCTTTTAATTGTAATTGTGGTAATCGGTATCTTGGCGGCTATCACCATAGTAGCGTTTAATGGCGTTCAGAATCGCGCCAAAGCGACCTCTGCACGTTCTCTAGCCAACTCTGTTTTGAAGAAAGCTGAGATTTATAATGCAAACTATGGACAGTATCCTTCGATTGGCAACTTTACTGCGGCAGCGGGTACTGCAGGAGCGGCCGCTGGCACCGAAGCTGCACTTCCAGCAAACACGAACATTATCACCTACGGTGCCGCCGCGGGTGGTGCGCTGAGCGCAATTAGTGGCAACAACACGATCGCTTACTTAGTGTGCAATTCAGCGGGAAGCAACGTTGGTATAGAGATAACTTACTGGGATTATACTCGTGGTGTCTATTCGAATACAGCTCCCAGTATGAGTTACCAGGCTGGGCAGATAACCGGAACTTGTGCCTAGGGCTTCGTTGTCGGTGCGTCTATCTCTGTTATAATGTGAGTATATGAACGCACAGCAAATCCGAAACGAATACCTGAAATTTTTCAACGAGCGCCAGCATGCCGTAATATCTCGTGCGCCACTTGTACTAAAAGATGATCCGACGACACTGTTTACTGGCAGTGGTATGCAGCCACTGTTACCATACCTACTGGGACAGCCGCACCCCGCTGGTGTGCGACTTGTCGACAGTCAAACTTGTCTGCGTGCTCAAGATATCGAAGATGTCGGTGACAATCGCCATACGACGTTCTTCGAGATGCTTGGAAACTGGAGTATGGGTGATTATTTTAAAGAGCAGCAGATTCGCTGGTTCTTTGAGTTTCTGACAGAAAAAGCAGGCGTCGACCCAGAAAAAATCTACGTTACTTGTTTTATCGGGGACGAAGCACGAGGAATACCTCGCGACACAGAAGCTGCGGAAATATGGCAAAAAATATTTCAAGAAAAAGGCCTGAGCGCAGACATAGCAGAGATTGGTAGCGCCGAGGATGGCGACGAACGCGGTATCAAGCCTGGCGAGCGCATCTTCTACTACGACGATGGTGAAAACTGGTGGAGCCGTGGTGGGGGGCTCGAAAAAACACCGATAGGGGACCCGTGTGGGCCTGACAGCGAAGTATTCTACGATTTTGGCTCCGAGCATCACGCCGAGGGTTACGGTTTGGCGCACCCTGCGAGCGACAGCGGCCAGTTTATGGAAATAGGCAACCAAGTGTTTATGCAATATCGACGCCTCGAAGATGGTTCATTTGAGCCACTCGAAAAAAAGAATGTCGACTTTGGCGGTGGACTCGAACGAATTGCAGCCGCTGCAAATAAAAATCCAGACGTGTATCGCATCAGCCTCCTGTGGCCTATCATCGAAAAGCTCCAGGAGCTGAGCGGTAAAAAATACGAATCTCATACGGAGAGCATGCGCGTGATTGCCGATCATCTTCGCGGCGCAACATTCCTCGCGGTAGATGGCTGTGTGCCGAGCAATAAAGAGCAGGGTTATGTCATGCGACGACTCCTGCGCCGTGCAATTCGTTTTGCATTTGAACTTGGGATTGAGCAAAATTTCCTTGAACAAATTGTGCCACTCATTGCCGATCTTTACGTAGACGATTATCCGGAAGTAAAAGCAAAACGAGACGAAGTTATTGTGACTCTTGTTAAAGAAGAGAAGGCGTTTCGTCAAACTTTGAGTAAAGGTATCAAAGAATTGGGCAAACAATTCCCTATTGCTGGTTTTGTTCCGGCGGGTGCTGCTGCGCCAAAACCACCTATTGTTACAGGTGGGGATATATTTAAATTTCAGGATACATACGGATTCCCTAAGGAATTATCGGTTGAGATTATATTGATGCAGAACCGGGGTGTCATGTCTGAGGATTGGGTTGCAGAGTTTGACGAAAAACTAGAAGAACAGCGCAACCGATCTAGGACGGCCACGAAAGGTGAATTCAAAGGTGGTCTCGGTGGGCAAACACTCCAGCACAAAAAGTACCACACTGCGACTCACTTGATGTATGCTGCGCTTAAACAAGTCGTTGGCGACCATGTTACGCAGCACGGCAGCAACATCACAGAGGAGCGCTTGCGATTTGATTTTAATAACGACGAGAAAGTGACGCGCGAACAACTCGACGAAGTTGAGCGGCTCGTGAACGAATGGATTTCATGGGATCTACCGGTTTCTTTTCAAGAATATCCGACCGACCAGGCCTTTGAAATGGGCGCAATCGGTGCATTTGGTGATAAATACGGCGATACGGTAAAGGTATATAAGATGGGCGACGAGCCAAAACGAGTGAGTTTTGAGATTTGTGGCGGCCCGCATGTCGACCATACGGGTCAGCTAGCCGAAGACGGCAAAGTGTTTAAGATTACTAAAGAAGAATCTAGCTCGGCGGGTATTCGACGAGTGAAAGCTATTCTAAAGTAGGTGCTGCGTAAGGTATACCGGTGTTTTCGTCTACGAGCCTTCTAAGCCATACGCTTTGATTTTTTGGTGTTAGTAATACTTCGTGTCGCTTTGTGCGGGGGTCACGTTGTCTGGTCGTCGGGTAATATCGCTCTTCGTGCATATATGAAGAAAAGTCTATGTCGGTCAGTGATCGTGTTTCGCCTACGTAGGCAACATTGGTGATGTTTACGGGCTCCTGCGCTGGACTAAGCGGTGGTGTGCTGTCTGTAATGCGGTATTCAACGCCACCACGCTCGACTAGATTCCCATCTGGAAATCTATCGGCTTCGCGCTTGGTGGCAAGTCTTGCAGTGATACTGCCTGCTTTTGCACGTCGAATCACCGACTCGTCTCTTGTGCCCCACGCCTGTGCCTTCTCTGTAACGGAGTGTAGCCAGCTCTGATACTCTAGAGGATCATCCGTCGGCGGATGAAGCGGCATGCCAAGTTCGCCAAACGCGAGCGCGACGTCGTGATTTGAGAGAAAATCCAGACGTGGCTTGGGTGAAGCTATATTGCCGGACGTAATTGCTACGTCATATCCTTCGCTCTTTCTATTAAGTCGCACTTTTCTGCCTTGGCTAGCTAGGAGCGACATAGTGTGAATGCAAAATGTTTCTAATCGAGAGTTGTAGCGTAGTTGCAAGTAATCAATAGGTGCACCAGTATCGAGGGTGCTAAAGCTATCTTTGCGCAGTTCATTTACTAGATTCGGCGCATCAACTCGATGCAGGTCGATCCGTGAACCGCTTCCGGGCAGCATCGCGTCAGCACCGAGCATTACGGTATGGTAGAAGTCTCGCTCTTGAGCACGAATTTTTTCCTGGGAAGTCATAAAAATTATTATAGCATAAAAATAACATTACACAATACTTTGGCACCATAAGCGCAACTAGTATATAATAGTTGTAAATATGGTTTTTGATAAAATACGCAGACGAGCAAATGACTCTATCGACAGAAACTACATCGTAGCTGTCGATATTGGTACAGAATTTGTAAAAGCAATGATAGCTAAGGTGGAGGGTGATGACCTTGAGGTGGTGGGCGTTGGCCGAGCTCGTCAAGATGTCAGCGACATGCACTCTGGCGCTATCGCCGACATATCGGGAGTTGTGCGCAACTGCGAAGAAGCCCTAGCGGAAGCGGAAGACCAAGCAGGATTGCAGGCTAAGCGTGCGGTTATCGGTATTGCGGGGGAGCTTGTAAAAGGCACTACCAACACTATTCGTTATCGCCGCCCGCAGCCGGACAGGCCGCTCGACGAAGCAGAGATGGAGTTTATCATCGACAAAGTACAAGAGCGTGCGCAGGTAAAAGCTCAGCGACAGATTGCACTTGAGACGGGAAATGAAGACGTAGAGATTAAGCTGGTGAATAGCGCACTTGTTGGTATCCATATAGATGGATATAAGGTATCAAACCCACTAGGGTTTCAGGGTAAGGACGTGTCAGTACAGATATACACGGCATTCGCACCAATGGTGCATATCGGTGCGCTTGAGCGCGTCGCAGACGAGCTTGCTCTAGAACTTGTCGCTGTCGCAGCGGAGCCTTTTGCAGTGAGTCGCAGCTTGCTCGGCACAGACGCAAGTAGTAATTTTACCGCTATACTCGCGGATGTCGGTGGTGGTACGACAGATATCGCGGTTGTTAACGACGGCGGCGTAGAAGGTACGATGATGTTTGGCATTGGCGGACGAAGTTTTACGCGAACCATTGCAAGTGAGCTCGACCTGACATATGCGCAAGCAGAAAAACTCAAACTCAATATCGATCATGAAAATATTAAGCCAACTATCAAAAAGCATCTCGGAGTAGCTATCGATAAGACGCTCGACGTATGGATATCCGGGGTAGAGTTGGCACTTAGTGAGTTTGACTCCGTAGACCACTTGCCAAATCGCATATTGCTTTGTGGTGGTGGTGCGAGCTTACAAGAGCTCGTGGATGCTCTATCTGAACGTGACTGGTACAAAGAGCTGCCATTTACACGTAAGCCTACCGTTCATCATATTCAACCTTCGGAAGTAGTAGGTATAACGGACAAAACGGGCACAATCAACGACCATACGTACATCACAGCCATGGGCTTGCTGCGCGTGGGGTATGATACAATATTAGGCAGTAGTGATACAGACAATATAAAAGAAAAACTAAATCGAATCCTAAAAATATAGCATGAATAAAGATGTAATCTATATCGATGTCGAAGACGACGTAACCGCGATAACCGGTAAGGTTAAAGACGCCAAAGAAAAGGTTGTCGCACTCGTACCGCCTAAACGAACTGGTGCGCTGCAAAGTGCAGTTAACCTACGCATTCTTCAGCGTACGGCTAAAAACGCCGGCAAACATCTAGTGCTCATCACCAACGATCAGTCACTTATTCCACTGGCGGCAGGTGCGGGGCTACCGATAGCCAAAAACCTTCAAACTAAGCCTGAAGTGCCCGAAATTGCCGCCCTGCAAGTCGATGACGACGATGATATTATCGATGGGTCGCTATTGCCAGTTGGTGAACATGCTGCCAGTACAGATCGTACAAAACAGGCAGCCAAACATATTCCGGTGACATCGGCTGCCACACCAGAAAAAAAATCATATGCCAAACCGCCGCAGGGAGATGAATCTCCCCGTAAGTCAAAAGTGGCTGGTAAAGTACCGAACTTTTCGAGTTTTCGCAAAAAACTAATATTTATCATTCTTGGCGTACTACTACTAATAGGGTTTTTGGTATGGGCGATATTTTTTGCGCCTCACGCGACCGTCACAATCACCGCTAAGACTAGCGATGAGCGTATATCGACGGCGCTGACTGTGGGTACGGCTCTGACGACAAATGTCGACAACGCTACTATAAAAGCTGTTCAGGTGCAGACAAAAGAAGAGTCAAGTGTAGAATTTGCCGCGACTGGCACAGAGGAGCAAGGTGAGCGTGCAACGGGAACAATGGAAATCACTCGAACTTCCATAGGCGCTCGGCCAATATCAATTCCAGTAGGTACTGGTTTTAGTAGTGGCGACTATACGTACACTACCACAGAGAGTGCGACACTGGGCGGGACCGAAATTGGAGAGGGTGACATAGTGCAGGACACCGTAAAAGTTGGCGTGAGGGCGGTGAATATAGGTGGCGAGTATAACCTTTCCGCGAGAGACTACGATGCTACAGTACGCGGTGTTGAGGCTTCGGGTAGTGCAATGTCTGGCGGTAGTAAAAAGACAGTAAAGATCGTGACGCAGGCAGATGTACAGAAGGCCTCTGAACAAATTGCCGCAAAAAACAGCGATGAGATAAAAGCGGCACTAAAGAAGAAATTTCCTAGTAGCGTAAAAGCAATAGACTCAAGTTTCCGCACAGGACAGGCGGAGACCGCAGCTGCGCCGGAAGTTGGCAAAGAGGCGCCAGACGGCAACGCTACATTGACGTCTTCTGTAACCTATCTAATGGACGGTATCAGTACCTCTGAGCTAGAGAAATACATCGAAGCAGCTGCAAAAAGTCGTGTATCTCAGGAGAGTGACCAGCGGGTGTACGAATCTGGTGTAGCCGAAGCTCAGCTGGCCGATTTTGCCGCAAACGAAGCTGGTGGTACGGTTAATCTTACTGCTGTGGCTCAAGTTGGTCCAGAGATAAAAGACAATGACATCAAAAACCGAGTTAAAACTAAGCGCTTTGGTGATATCCAAGAGGACCTCAAGTCGATACAAGGCGTCGATGATGTAGATGTAAAGTTCTTCCCATTCTGGGTCAATACCGTCCCCGAGGATACTAATAAAATCACCGTTAAGTTTAATCTCGATAGAGCATCTGCGAACGATGAGTAAACAGAGTCTTATGTGCCTTGATGTGGGCGAGCGACGCATCGGTGTTGCTGTAGCAGATACCAGTGTTCGTATCGCGATACCCTACGACACAATCGAAGTGAGCGGCAAGGAAATGGTCGGGTATCCACGCAACCAGCAAGGTGAGGCATCCGCACAGACTCAGTATGTCGAACAATTCGCGCGTCAGTTGCGAGACATAGCAAAGTTGGAGTTTCAAGATGAATCACTCACGAGTGTGCATGCCGAAAAGCGTCTGCAAGCTCGGGGTAAAAACTACTCAAAAGCAGATATCGATAAAGAAGCAGCAGCAATAATACTACAAGATTATTTAGAGGAGCACTATGCAGCCTGAACGCCCCCCGGTACCACCGCGCGAAAGAGAAACTATCACTCGGCCACAAGTCTCAGACGAGCTGCTCGAGCAAATACGCAGTGAAGGCACTGGTGTTGAAGATGCGCCCGTAAAGAAGAGGTCTAATAAACGGCGCTGGCTATGGACTAGCTTTGCCGTGTTACTCGTTTTTGCGGTATTCGCTGTCGGTGCGGCATATGTGTGGTATAAAGATCAGCTATCCTCTCCGGCTCCGGGTTCACAGGAGACTGCTCGCATTGTCGTAGGCGACGGTGACACAAGCTCGGATGTCGCGGCAAAACTTATAGAAGATAAGGTCATCAAAAATCAGTTTGCATTTGAGTTGTACTACAGGCTCAATCAAGCAAGCGGTTTGAAAGCAGGTGTATATATTGTCGATAGAAGCGCGTCCGTACAAGATATAGTCACTCACCTCGAAGAGGGTAAGTCAGACGAGTTTACACTTACGTTCTTGCCAGGAGCTACCCTTACCGATGCCAAGCAAGTATTACTCGCCGCAGGTTACAACGAAACAGAGATAGAGTCTGCATTTGGTGCAGATTACGACCATCCGCTTCTAAAAGGTAAGCCCGCTGAAGCCGATCTAGAGGGGTATATATACGGAGACACGTACAACTTCTTTACAGGCTCTACGGTAGAAGATGTACTGACTAAATTATTTGATCATATGTATGCCGATATAGAAGCAAATAACCTTGAGGCAGCGTATGCGGCCCAGGGTATGTCGCTGTACGAGGGCATAATATTCGCATCTATTGTGCAGGGTGAAGTTGCCAACAAGTCTGAAATGGCACATGTGTCACAAGTTTTTCACAAGCGATTAGACATTGATATGGTATTGGGTTCCGACGTGACGTTTATCTATGGTGCACGTAAGCTCGGCGTCCAACCTTCTGTCGATCTAGACTCTCCGTATAATACGCGAGTAGTGCCAGGCTTAACGCCGACTCCTGTTTCGAATCCAGGGCTGGACGCACTTATAGCTGGTGCAAACCCTTCCGACACTGACGACCTATATTTTGTGTCGGGCGACGACGGTGTGACGTATTTTTCTGAAACGAACGAAGAACATGAGCGGCTTACCCGTGAGCACTGCCAGGCGAATTGTTTGCTACCAGCTCGTTGATGTGGTCCGACTTGCTTGTGCTAAACATTGACATTTGCAGCGAACTTTGATAGTATAAGTGTTAGCACATTTGTGAAAAGAACTTTGGTGGGTAATCAAAATAAAAAGTATCTAACCCCACAAATGCGCCTGCCGGAACTGTCGTACGGGTACGTGAGCTATGCTCAATCAGCACTTTATACACTAATATCACATAATATTTGGTCGACAAGTGCCCTGTTCTGTTGCGAGAAGAAAGACAAAGTACGGTATTAGTAATCACAGTAATGAGATTGCAGGAGAATGACTATTACATCTCAAGAATCGAACAAACGTTCACTCAAGAGTGTTTCACAGCAACCCTCGGGTTCTAGAGTAGCTACGGCTACATCTTCAAGTAAACAAGCAATTATTCGTCAAACGCTCCTTTATAGCGGTGTGTTTGTACTATTTCTTTCAATTATTTCTATCGGTTACTACCGACCTTCTGCTAGTAGCACTCAGCCTACGGCAAACGTTGCTCCTGGAGCAGCTAATGGCGCCTCTTCGTCGGCAAATGTAGACCAAAAAATGGCAACGGACATCGCTGCTAACTTTGCTATGCAAACACAAATGCCGGTTGCGCCAAACGTTGCGAACCTCTCGACATCGCTGCAGGCAAAGCAAGAAATTGCACAAACAGACGACACTATCATATCGAAGCCGCAAATCGTACAACCGACTGCGGACAATCGTACTGTTGTTACCTACAAAGCAAAGACTGGTGATACTGTACAGTCTATAGCGGCCGCTCATGAGGTATCCCCTCAAACTATTAAGTAGGCAAACGATATGGAGTCGGACAGTGTTGAAAACGGCCGTGACATCATAGTTCCTCCAGTAGATGGTGTTGTATACACTGTCGAAGAGGGAGACACTATTGCCTCTATCGCAGAAGAATACAAAGCATTGCCCGAGCGTATCATTAGTTTCAATGACTTAGAGGTTGAAGGCGTAAAAAATAGCATGCAAATTGTTATTCCTGGCGGTGTCCAGCCATCTGCGCCAGCTCCAGAGCCAGTGCCTAGCTACAACAACTACGCTTCGAACAACCAGACGACGGGCACGTTTAACAGTACAGCAAATCTAGCATTGGCAAACGCTTCTGCTGGCAACGCCTATGCACCCGGCAACTGTACATGGTATGCATTTGAGCGACGCTCACAGCTTGGCCGTCCTATCGGTAGCTTCTGGGGTAATGCTTCTACATGGAGTATGAACGCAAGAGCTGCAGGCTTCACGGTCAATAACACTCCTGCACCTGGCGCAATCTTACAAAATGGCGGCGGCTATGCAGGGTATGGTCACGTAGCGATTGTCGAAACAATCAACGGTGATTCATTTACTGTGAGTGAGATGAACTACGCTGGATTCAATGTTATTTCTAGTCGAACAATCCCGATGAGTCAAGCCGGCAACTATAGTTTTATTCACTAGAATCTAGTTTTGACAAATATGCAAATTACCCCTATCAATATAGGGGTAATTTTGTTATACTGAGCAGATATGTTTGTCGACACAGCAAAAGTATTTATCCAAGCAGGCAAAGGCGGTGACGGCGTCATCTCTTGGCGTCACGAAATATATGTCGACAAAGGCGGTCCCGATGGCGGTGACGGCGGCAAGGGTGGAGATATTATCTTCGAAGCCACTGACAATCTTAATACATTAATTGATTTTCGCTTTAAGCCAGAACTCAAAGCTGAACCAGGTCAGAACGGCTCGAAACAAAAAAAGCGTGGACGAAGCGGTGAAGACAAAATAGTTAAAGTGCCGGTAGGTACACTAGTAAAACGCGGCGACAAGGTGTTAGCTGACATGACGGACCATGGCCAACAGGTGGTGATAGCCATGGGCGGTGATGGTGGTTTTGGCAACGCACACTTTAAATCGTCAACTCGCCAGGCGCCACGTATTGCTGAGCGCGGTGAAATGGGCGATACCTTTGAAGCAGAGCTGGAGCTCAAATTACTTGCAGACGTAGGATTGGTCGGATTTCCAAATGCTGGCAAATCGACATTCCTATCTGTAGTGAGTAACGCCCGCCCAGAGATCGCTGACTATGCATTTACGACACTTACGCCCAACCTTGGCGTAGCGGATATAGATAGCAGCAGCTTGCTAATCGCCGATATACCCGGGCTTATCGAGGGCGCCAGTGAAGGTAAAGGACTTGGAGATACCTTTTTGCGTCACGTGGAGCGAACAGCCGTACTGCTGCATTTAGTAGATGTATATAGCGATGATATCGCCGCTGCGTATCAAACTATACGAACCGAACTCTCGCAGTATTCTGCCGAGCTTGCCGAGCGACCGGAAGTTGTTGCACTGACAAAATGCGAAGGGCTTGATCAAGATATTATAGATATGCAAGTACAGGCTGTGCAAGAGGTTGCTGGCAAGAAAGCCAAAGTGTTTGCTGTGTCATCTGCAGCGCACCAGGGAATTCCAGAACTTTTAAGGGAGCTCGTGCAAGTAGTGCAATATACCCGATCTATCACTTCTGCTATAGAAGATCCAGATGAAGACGACATGCCGGTGATAACCTTAAGTCAGGCTGCGATAGCTGACGCATGGGCAATTCGTTATGATGAAGATACCAATACCTACGTGGTGTCTGGCGACAAAATCGAAAAGTTCGCACGTCGAACAAACTTCGATGGATTCGAGAATATCAACCGATTGCGCGATATCATGCGTAAGCTTGGAATCTCGCATGAACTTGCTCGCCGCGGCGCGACAGGCGAGAGCACTATCCGTATCGGAGACGATACGCTCACACTCCTTGAGAGTGAATCTGAATAAGTTTGCAATAAGCATTGACTTAATAATATATTTGTGATAATATGTAAAAACTGTTAGGGTCGAGGTGAAAGCCTCCTTTGACACATGTACGTTGATAATTTAGATATATGCATAAAAGTGTTTAGTTTTGTGTTGGGCTTCAAATAGTATCTTTCATAGTAAAGGTGCTGTGTAAGCCCTACACAACCTGTGTTTGCGCACCCTTCGAAAGAAAGAGCCAAAATATGATCAGCATGAGTCGCAAACCGTCGAAGCCGAAGCCCGGCAGTCGCCCCACCTCGAACACTTCCTCCGATGTCTCCTCGACCATCGTCGGCACCGTGTCGTCGCCCAACACCTCGGGCGGCTGCGATTCGAGCGGTTCGTCGGGCGGCGGTGGCTGCGACTAGCGATCTGGGGCCCTAGAGGCCCCCGCTAGTCGCGCAACTCATCCGGGGTCACCCGAGACAGCATCGAGAGCCTTGCCGGCTCTTCTGTCTCGGGTGACCTCCCGCGTCACACGAACTTTTTTGCTAGCGTATCCGCTAGCTAGAGTGTGCTCGTACATATGAGCGCCTCGCTACCGTGTAGATACGCGAGAAGACGCCCGCAGAGTGCTGGAACAATACAAGCCTGACTATCGAGTCAGAACGTGGAAGCGTGTATTGTGACCCCTCTGCGGGCTGTGAATAAATATCTAAGTAGTCCGTACTTACCAAGCCTCGTCATTTGACGGGGCTTTTTCCTTTTCCTGGGCTGTGTGCAGCAGGCAAGGCGTCGAATTCCCTGCTGCAGATATCTACACAGATGTCTCCTTGACAAGGTTTTATATAAATTGTAATATATTAATATCGTTCAATTGTGACGAAGTATGTTGATATATAGATATGTGATTTTTGCGGTAGGCATTATTGTCGAGCTGCTTGTTCATCTTTTTTTGAGATGGTCGGACAGCTCGACGACAAGGTCGCGCGTGATGAAAGAAGAGAGAAAATGAAGCTTGCAGCAATCTGTGCTCTCGGCACCATCGGCACCATCGGTAGCTACCGGTACGTGATGTACGGGATGTCCGGAATCCTGGGTTCCAGGGCATCGGCGGCGAGTATTCGGGAGAAGAGGACGGTTTACGTCTTCTGAGCCCACGCACTCGGTGCGGCGGAATGCAGCAGCTTTATGCTGTGTTCCGCCGCGCCAGGCGCATCTTCAAGATTGCGCTACTCGTGCAGTGAGTTTAGCAGATAGCTAGTGCTGTAGTGTTTCGATACGCTTTCAAAATCAATATTTTTTTAATCCATACAAGCCCCGGTACTACACGGGGCTTATTCCTTTTTCCGGGTAGTGTATAGTGGAAGTAGATGACAGCAACATATTTCTTCTACGACCTAGAAACTACCGGCCTCGACCCCCGCGAAGATCGTGTTATGCAATTTGCTGGGCAGCGAACCGACATGGATTTTAATCCTATAGGCGAGCCATACAACTTACTTGTTGCACTCAACGACGATACCCTGCCAAGCCCGTATGCGTTGATGGTGACAGGTGTCACACCGCAAGAGACTGTAGCGGATGGGTATACCGAAGCGCAGTTTGCAAAAATATTTATAGAAGAAATCGCGACACCGGACACAATCATCCTCGGCTACAACAGTATTCGTTTCGACGATGAATTTATGCGCGCATTATTGTGGCGTAACTATTACGACCCGTATGAATGGACTTGGAAAGATGGTCGTAGTCGATGGGATATGCTCGATGTCGTGCGTATGACGCGTGCACTCCGTCCAGATGGGATTAATTGGCCGACCGTCGACGGCAAGCCCGTTAATAAATTAGAGCTTTTGAGCGCAGAAAACAGCTTAGATCATGCAAAAGCGCACGATGCCTTGAGTGATGTCGGTGCGCTGATAGGGGTGACTAAGCTTATCGCAGAGAAACAGCCGCAGTTGTTTGACTACTTACTGAAAATGCGAGATAAGAAAGCTATTCACGCACTTGTAAATCTCGATGAGCAAAAGCCATTTGTGTATGCGTCTGGTCGCTATGACGTCGAGTTTAATAAGGCGACGGTAGCGCTGCCTATTGCCGAGGCTGATTATGGTAATGTGTTTGTGTACGATCTGCGCTACAACCCTACGGCTTGGCTTGCCATGTCCGAGCGAGAGCTAGCTGAAATTCTATTTACTCCGTACGCCGAACGAGGTGATGACTACCAAAAATTACCTGTTAAAAAGTTGCAATACAACCGTGCTCCTGCGGTAGCGCCTGTCGGTGTGCTCGAACAGGCAGACGGCTGGAGCAAGCTGCAGCTAGATATGGCGACCGTCGAAAAACATAGGAAGCTCTTGCTTGCCCACCCAGACTTTGCGCAGCGGGTAGCACAAGTGCTGCTCAAAAGACCTGATTTTCCTGCCGCCGCAGACGCAGAGTCTCAACTGTACGATGGGTTTGTGAGTGACCGCGACAAACTCCGTAGCGAAGTGCTACGAAATGCAGATGAAAAAGAACTGAAAGCTTATAAGCCTGAATTTGACGATGCTCGCCTTATGGAAATGTTTCCGCGCTATAAAGCACGCAATTTTTCGCGGATTGCCACCGCCGATGAACTTGGTGCATATGAGCAATGGCGAGCCGCAAGATTAACAGCACGCGCGCCTAAGTTTCTGCAAGATTTACAGACTGTGTCGAAACAAGCCGACCTTAGCGATCACCAACAATACGTATGCGAAGAGTTGAAACTGTGGTTAGAATCAATCATGCCGATCGCCGAGGAGAGCTAGCGACTGACGCTCAAGAATCGCTTTTTTGGCATGCGGTTTTTGCGAGCTATGTATTTGCGAGTCAGTCGACGGAGATCAAGCTCTTCTGCGATGCTAAATACGACGAAGTGCACGGTGAATACAAAAGCGAGTGCAGCACATATGCCAAGCATGAGTCCGGCCGGAAGGGACCAGTTGGTGCCCGGAACGACACCAGCTAGCAAGAATATTAAAAGTGCGCTTAGTACGCCAGATTTGCTCAGCACATAAAATGTCAGAAAAATACTGCAAGCTGCTATGACGATTTTTTTCATGTGAGTCTCCACCGTTAGTTATCTAATTCATAATGTAGCAGTAGAGTCAAAAAGATGCAAAGATAAGCACTTTGTACCATACTCTGGGCAGTAAATGTGAGCCGACCCTGGTGACAACTCGGCGTATGATGATATAATGGAACGGATATGCCAGAGGTGATAAAAGTAGTTGGTGCACGTGAGCACAACCTAAAGAATGTATCTGTAGAAATTCCACGAGACAAGTTGGTGGTTATTACGGGTTTGTCGGGCTCGGGTAAATCGAGCTTAGCGTTTGATACAATTTACGCCGAAGGTCAGAGACGCTATGTAGAAAGCCTCAGCAGCTACGCCCGACAATTTTTAGGCATCATGGATAAGCCAGATGTTGAGAGTATCGACGGACTTAGCCCGGCTATTTCAATAGATCAGAAATCAACAAGCCGTAACCCACGCTCTACCGTGGCCACTGTGACAGAGATTTATGACTACATGCGCCTATTGTTTGCGCGTATTGGCGTGCCGCATGACCCTATTACAGGTCGCGCGGTCAGTCGCCGTACAAAAGATGACATTATTGACGAAGTTATGAATATAGCAGAAGGCACTCGTCTTATGCTGCTCGCACCAATCGCCAACGATAAAAAAGGTGAGTTTGCGCATGTTCCCGAACAGTACACTCGGCTAGGGTTTGCTCGTGCTCGCGTAGACGGTGTTGTGTATGCGCTTGAAGAGTTTCCAGAGCTGAAAAAGAACGAACGTCACACTATTGAAGTCGTAGTTGACAGGCTTGTGATGGCAGCGGATATGCGTACGCGCGTTGCGCAGAGTGTAGAACAAGCGCTCGAGGTGGGCGGCGGTATTTTAGGCGTGTATCATGTCGATACAGACGAAGTGCAGGTGATGAGTCAACGCTATGCGTCCCTTGACAATCCAGACATAGAAATTCCAGAACTCGAGCCGCGACTATTTAGCTTTAACGCTCCGCAGGGTGCATGTCCTGTATGTACGGGACTTGGTACACGACTTGAAGTTGACCCCGACTTGGTTTTCAATCCCAACTTGACGATAGCCGAGGGTGCAATTCGCCCATACAACCGTGTCAACAACGACGCGTGGTGGCTCAAACGACTTAAAGAAGTGGGCGATGCGCACAAGTTTGACTTGCAAGTACCGGTGAGCGACCTTGACGATAGCGCGCTGCAAAAAATCCTCTACGGTACAGGCAATCAGAAGTACCGCGTGCAGCTCGGTAGTGGTCGTTATTACGATTCTACTTACGAAGGGGTGATACCAAACCTCGAACGTCGACACAAAGAAACCGACAGCGAGTTTATGCGAAAAGACATCGAACGGTTTATGCGTGAGCGCAAATGCCATGCTTGTAAAGGTGCGCGGCTCAAACCTGTGGTACTGGCTGTCACTGTACACGGTCATAACATCATGGATATTTGTAATCTTGGTATCGACGAAGCGTTGGAGCTGTTTAAAAATCACTTTGAACTAAACGAACAAGAAGAGCAAATTGCGAAGCAGATTCTCAAAGAAATTGTATCGAGGCTCACATTTATGAGCAACGTTGGCTTGAATTACCTTGAGCTTGGACGTGCCGCAAACACACTGAGCGGTGGAGAAGCGCAGCGTATACGCTTAGCGACACAGATTGGCTCTGGCTTGCAAGGTGTACTCTATGTACTCGACGAACCATCGATAGGCTTGCATCAGCGTGACAACGATCGCTTGATAGCAACACTCAAACGCCTGCGGGATCTCGGCAACACTGTGCTCGTCGTTGAGCATGACGAAGATACTATTCGCGAAGCAGACTACCTACTCGATATCGGCCCTGGCGCGGGTGTGAAAGGTGGCCATGTTGTTGCCGCTGGTACGCCGAGCGAAGTGGCGGCAAATACAGAAAGTATCACTGGTCGCTATTTGAGTGGAGCCGAGAAAATCGATGTACCAAAAAAACGCCGCAAGATTGTCAAAGATCGCATGCTCACGATACGTGGAGCACGAGAAAACAACCTCAAGAATGTCGATGTGGAGTTTCCTCTTGGGCTTATTACGGTAGTGAGTGGTGTGAGCGGCAGCGGCAAGTCGACGCTAGTGAATGACATCTTGGCAAAAGAACTATCGGCACGCCTACATCGTGCACAAACGGTACCTGGGTCGCACGACAATATCGAAGGCATAGATCAGCTAGACAAAGTAATTATCATTGATCAGTCGGCTATCGGCCGAACACCCCGTTCAAACCCGGCTACCTATACAGGTATTTTTACCCCGATTCGCGAACTTTTTGCCGGCACGAACGAAGCAAACGTACGAGGCTACAAAGCGGGACGATTTAGCTTCAATGTCAAAGGCGGTCGCTGCGAAAACTGCCAAGGTGATGGTATGATAAAAATCGAAATGCATTTCTTGCCAGATGTGTACGTTACTTGCGACGTCTGCAACGGTAAGCGCTATAACCAAGAGGCGCTCGAAATAAAGTACAAGAACAAAACGATTAGCGATGTGCTCGACATGACGGTCGAAACAGCTGCCGAGTTTTTCCAAAATGTGCCGACGGTGCAGCGTAAACTCGAGACACTCGTAGATGTTGGGCTAGGGTATATACGTCTCGGTCAGCCAGCAACAACTTTTAGTGGCGGCGAGGCACAGCGCATCAAGCTAGCAACCGAGCTTTCCCGGCGTAATACGGGCAAGACGATGTATATTCTTGACGAGCCAACCACCGGACTGCACTCGGCTGACGTCAAACGCTTACTTGGGATTCTGCAAAAGCTCGTTGAAGGTGGTAACAGTATGGTGATCATCGAGCATAATCTTGACGTCATCAAGACGGCAGATCACCTGATAGACATGGGGCCTGAAGGTGGTTCTGGCGGCGGTACCGTCGTAGCTACGGGCACACCAGAGGCTGTCATAAAAGTTGCCAAATCTTTCACCGGAAAATATCTCAAAGCATTGCTCTAAAGGTAAAAGGCCCAGCCAACAAATAAGTTGGCTGGGCGACAAACACTCGTCCGAGGCGCTATTACTTACGCTGTCAAGGAAGGCTGCTTCTTAACCAATCCTCTCGGATGTCACTGTGTTGCCCCGCGCATGCGCGGCTATCACAACTATAGCTCGAATGTTTGCAGAGCTGCAAGCGTGAGAGTTATTTTTTGTTATTTCCTGTGAATGCACGAATTTGCTGTTTGAAAAGCTTTAAGATCGCCCGACGCTGCTTCTTATCTTTAAAGAGATGAATAAAAATAGGAGCCAGTGTCACGATGATGATGCCGATGATGACGTACTCAATATTGATATTGTAGCGTTCGATCCACGTACCCGCATAGTAGCCTAAGTATGTAGCGCCAACTGCCCAGATAAACGCACCGATGACATTAAACGCGAGAAAACGCTTGTAGCTCATATGGCCAATACCAGCGACGATAGGGGCAAATGTACGAACCACAGGTACAAATCTTGCGATGATAATTGTTTTGCCGCCGTGCTTGGTATAGAAGGCCTCGGCGTACTCAAGGTTTTCACGATTAAATAGCAGTGAATTCTTGCGTTTAAAAAGTTTACGCCCAACACGATTGCCAAACGTATAGCCTACACTGTCTCCAAGTACTGCTGCCAGAAAAAAGATGACGACTGCTGTGTGAATATTGAAGTCGATAACACCTTGATAAATCAAGAAACCTACAGTGAACAACAAACTGTCGCCGGGAAGAAAGAATCCTATCAGCAGCCCTGATTCTGCAAAGATGATTGCCGCTACACCGTAAATACTGATAAGCGACACTAGATTTTGTAGGCCGTAATGCTCGATACTGAGATATCCGTAGGCTCCGAGTGCTACCACGAAAGCAAGAATGATAAAAGGCAAAAAACGTCGCAGGTTTATATAGTACAATTTTATCACACATTAGGAAAGGGCTCACGTAAATGGTATAATAAAAAGACGGTTGTTTCCGTAAAAGTATCCTAATCGAAAAGGAGAGATATGGGAAATAAAATTGAATTAAAATTAGACGAACGAGAAGTGCACGGTAAAAAAGTCGCGCAACTTCGCAAACAATCGATAGTGCCTGCAGTTGTATATGGTCCTGGTATGACTCCAGTGAGTGTGCAAGCAGATCATAACCTACTAGAAAAAATCTATCGCCAAGCAGGGAGCCACTCACCGGTGCACCTCACTATTGGTAGCAAAAAGCGTATTGCGATGATCAAAGACGTCGAATTTGACGTGGTCAAGCACCGCATCAATCACGTATCGTTTCACGCAGTAAACGCAAAAGAAACCGTGGTAGCAGAAATACCAATCCACCTCACAGGTGTAGGTGAGAGCGAAGCAGAGAAATCTGGCTACGTTGTGCTGCAGTCACTCGAGAAAATCGAAGTGAAGGCACTGCCTATGGATCTTCCAGAGTCGCTTGAAGTTTCTATCGCCAACTTGGCTGAGCCAGGTGAGCGCCTGACGGTTGCTGATATCACGTTGCCAGAAAACGTTGAGCTTGTTGACCATGTCGACCAACGTGCAAATGACGACGAAGAGCAACATAGTATCACGGAGCTTGTGATAGCAAGTGTCTATGAGCCAAGCGCATTGCAGGCTGCCAACGATGCTGCTGGCGGTGACGCCGAAGCGGATGTTGATAGCGTAGAGGCTGAAAACGGTGCGGAGACTCCTGAGGAAACTCAAGAGCAGAACAATACAGATTCTAAGTAGCTCTAGATAGTACTGCAAAAAACACCCCGTAAAGGGGTGTTTTTTGTTGCGATAGGCTGCGTTACTGAGCGCTTGGCCAGGCAAGTTCTTCGATCATCTGCGCACGAGTATCCCTGTCTTCGAGTATTCTTGGAAAATCTAGCGCATAGCGAGACATTCGCACGTACGTATTGTGATGTTCGCGCCAAAATGTTTCTGGACTATCGATACCAAGCTCTTTGATGGCTTTTCCTTTATTGCCAAAGTGGGTGAACCCGGGGTCTAGTTTGTCGAATGTTTTGACGTACTTGGCCTCGTCGTTTACCAGTTCTTCGTAGTCTGTTACTAGTGTGACAAGCTTGGGGTATTCTGGTGAAAATGTAGTACAGAATAGCTCGAGCGCTTCTGCTTCTTTCGTCTCTTTTTCAACGTGGCCTTGTGTCGATAAATTTAGTGTGGGTGTGTCGCCCGCGTGCCACTCGAGTATGTCGTGGACTAGACTATAGCTTGAAACAAGCGATGCGTCTAGATCGGGATATTCGCGTAGCGCATAGGGTGCGGCTAGTGCTGTCACATGTACTGCATGGCGCGAATCAGGCTCTGGGTTACCTTGCGTGTCCCAGGTTGCACGAGCGATATCTCCGTACGCTGCAAATACTTCTGCAAGTGCCGCATCTGGTGCGCTATATAACTTTGGTTTAGTGCGGCGTATGTTGCGAGCATATGCTCTATATTCTGGGTAGGGAGCGTAGGTAATGTTGTTTGTGGTGAGTCCATTTTGCGCAAAGTGTCCAAGCATACGACTGTGAGTCGCATCGCTTGCACAGCCAAATTTATAGGAATTTTCGAGTGCAACAGCCAGCGTGCCTAAACAATCGCGCAGTATAACTTTGTGGGCATGTTCACCGCTCGCCGTTGGCGTGTCGATAGCCTCGTACACCGCATTGCTGAGATTCATCTGTTCGCGGACTCGTGTGTGGGTTGGTGTTTCGCTCATATCTATAGAATATCTGAGGGGCGCAGAGCATGCTAGTAAAGCTTACTTCTATTCTTCGATAAAACCGCCGCTCTGGTGGCTCCAAAGAGAAGCATATATACCGTTCTTTTTGCGTAGTAGCTCTTGGTGGGTACCATCTTCTTTTACCCGACCTTTATCGAGCACTATGATGCGGTCGAGTTTGGCGATAGTAGAGAGTCGGTGCGCAATGACGATACTAGTGCGCCCGTGCATGAGCTTCTCGAGTGAGTCTTGAATGAGCTTCTCGCTCTCACTATCGAGTGCAGAGGTCGCTTCGTCAAGTACCAATATCGGTGCATCTTTAAGTATGGCACGGGCGATGGCGATGCGCTGCCTTTGGCCGCCACTTAGTTTTACGCCACGTTCACCGACCGTAGTATCAAGGCCTTCCGGCAAATCTTGTATGAACTCAAACGCGTTGGCTTGTTTGGCTGCCTGTATGATTTCTTCGTCGCTTGCATTGGGCCGACCGTACGCGATGTTTTCGCGAAGGCTTCGATGAAACAGCATGGGCTCCTGGGGAACGTAGGCGATATGTGCACGCAGACTTTCTTGGGTTATGTTTCGTATGTCGTGGCCCGATATCTTGATAGCGCCATTTGTCACATCAGCAAAGCGCAGCAACAGTTGAGATATTGTTGTTTTGCCGGCGCCACTCGGACCAACAAGTCCAACCTTTTGGCCAGCAGGAATAGTAACGTCAATATCTTTGAGTACATCTTCGTTGCCGTCACTATATCGGTAGCTCGCATGGTCGAACTGTACTGTTGGAGATACTCCCGTTAATTCTTGTGCATCGTCCTTGTCGTTTATCACATTTTCGGCGAGCAGCATTTCTGTCATGGGCTGGGCATCGAGGAATGCTTGATCGTAACCGTTGATCATTTCACCAAGCGTAAAGATCTGCGAGCCTAGTCGCTGAAGGTAGGCAACGGTAAATATAGCGGCCGCGATAGTGAGCGTACCATCTTGCACCATCGAGGTCGCTATGACAATAGTAGTAATTTGTATAGTTGCCATGAGCGCAACGCGCGCAGAACCTTCGCCGAGAGCAAAGCCGATATCTTTTGTGAAAATCTTTTCAAACCGATGTGTTTTTGAGAGTAGATATTCTACCTCACGTTTTTCACCACCAAACGTTCGCACGACAAGGTTGTTGGTGAGTGCATCGGCAACTTCGCCATGTATTTCACTGACAAGTGTTTTGCGCTCGTGTCGCCATGGTGCACGAAATTTCGCACTCCAGCGAATTTGTAAGATCAGTACAAATATAAAACCCAATACTACGCATGCGAGCAGCCACGATTGAAGCCATAGGACTGTGATGCCGGCACCAACGGACAATAGGAATCCTACGGTTCGTATGACGAAGAGGTCGTTGATTGTCATGGCACTTCGGACATAGTCGATGTATCGGCCCGTCATTGCACCTACTTTTTGGTTGGTGAAGAAAGCGTGATCTTTTTGTAGCAGCTGCTGAAATGTTGCCTCACGCAACCTTGCAACAACGTGCGCAGTATGGCGGGTGAGCGCCTGAAATCCGACAAGGTTGCATATTACACCGACAACCCCAACTACAGCTGCAAATGTGAGAGCCTGAGAAACGGCGTCGGGATTTTTCTCGGCGATAGCTCCTACGGCTTGGCTAAGAAAATACGGCAGAGCCATATCGATCGACGCGACGCCGATAGGAATAAAGAGCATCATCAGCAGGTATGAGCCTTTATATTTTCTTGATTGACGCCAATACTGTTTTAATGTTTGGGTATTTAAACTCACGCTCCTCCTTGATATGTGACTATGGTTTTTTTGTAGTCGCTATTGGTTCGGCTCATCCGGACGTTGGCGAGTAGAGGATCTTTTTAGATCATAGTAATTTTGATTATATACAAAATATGTAGAATTGACAACTTCGTAATGTATAGTAAAGGTGATGAGAAATTTCTACCAAGTTCTTATTAACACGCTTGTCGCGAATGTCACGACGAGTTATCTTTGGTTTGCGTTGACTTTTTGGGTGTACTTGGAAACAAAATCTGTGCTTGCTACAGGTATCATCGGCGGTTCATATATGCTGCTCGTTGCACTCTGTAGTATTTGGTTCGGTACGGTTGTCGATCGCCACAAAAAACGAAGCGTTATGATATTTGCTTCAGCGTTTACCTTGGCGCTATTCTTGGCTGCAGCCGCGTTTTACGCTCTGTTGTCGGATGCGACACTACTTCAGCTCAACCAGCCATGGTTCTGGCTATTTACGGCAATCATCCTCATCGGTGCAGTAGTAGAAAATATGCGCAACATAGCACTATCGACTATCGTCACACTGCTGGTAAAAAAAGAAAAACGTGCTAATGCAAATGGCCTCGTAGGAACCGTGCAAGGCCTTGGCTTCATTGTGACGAGTGTGTTTAGTGGATTGTCTATTGGCCTACTTGGTATGGGTTGGACGCTCGCAATCGCATGTGTGTTAACGGCAGCCGTATTTGTCCATATGTTATTTGTAAAAATTCCAGAAAAGGGTGTGGCGCACGACCCTGAACTTGAAAATAAGAAAGTTGATATCAAAGGCAGTATTGCGGCTATCACTGTGGTGCCGGGACTATTCGGCCTACTGTTTTTCTCTATGCTCAACAACTTTATCGGCGGGTCGTACATGGCGCTTATGGATCCGTATGGATTGACGTTATTTTCGGTAGAAATGTGGGGGATCTTGTTCGGAGTCGCTGGTACGGGATTTGTGATTGGTGGCTTACTGATTGCCAAGTTTGGTCTAGGTAAAAAGCCGATCAAGACACTTCTGCTTGCAGCGGTTGTTATGGGGCTGCTTGGTGCGTTCTTTACTATACGTGAATGGTGGTGGCTGTATGCCATCGGTATCTGGTTGTATATGGTGCTCATACCTGTCATCGAATCTGCTGAGCAAACGGTGATTCAGAGGGTTGTTCCCTACGAAAGACAGGGTCGAGTATTCGGCTTTGCGCAGGCTCTGGAATCATCAGCAGCGCCTATTACTGCATTTATCGTCGCGCCGATAGCCGAGTTTATCGTGATACCTTATATGAACTCAGATGCCGGTAAGATGCAGTACGGTTGGCTGCTGGGCGAGGGCGAGGCACGTGGTATTGCGTTCATATTTCTGATTTCAGGTTTACTGCTTGTGGTGGCCGCATTGCTTGCATTTACGACCAAGACATATCGTCAAATCTCAGCGTTTTACACGAAATCTTAAACGGCTTTGGTGCGCGTTTTTGTGAGCGGCGCCGTCTGTGCTACTAGCCCAAGTGCAAGTGCTACGAGAGCTGCATTTTTTATGATATATTAGCTTTCAAGGATACTCGTGCTATCCAGGCGTAGTTCTTTTTAGCGAACACAATGGAGCTATGGTCGAATGTTTCGAACGTGCTCATGGCTGCATAATACCGTGTAAAATGCTATAATAACAGCGATGCAAAAGATATTACTCTACTACAAATTCACTCCGCTCGGCGACCCGGAGGCTGTCAAGCTATGGCAAAAAACTCTCTGCGATAGCCTTAATCTTCGGGGACGAATATTGGTGAGTCAACACGGACTCAACGGCACAGTCGGTGGTGAGATAGAAGACCTCAAGAAATACGTCAAAGAAACAAAAAAGTTTCCGGGTTTTAAAGACGTTGTATTTAAATGGTCGGACGGATCGCGCGAAGATTTTCCGCGCATGAGTGTAAAAAATCGCAAAGAACTTGTCGGGTTTAAAAATAGCGACGATGAGTTTGATGTTGATGAAAACGGTGTAGTGGGTGGTGGTCAACACCTTAAGCCCGCACAGGTGCACGAACTGGTCGAGCAATATGGTGACGATGTGATCTTTTTCGACGGACGCAACGAGCACGAGGCAAAGATAGGCAAATTTAAAAACGCCATCGTGCCGAACACCGATACTTCGCGTGATTTTATCGAAGAGCTTGAGAGTGCAAAATACGATGACATCAAAGATAAGAAGGTTGTCACCTACTGCACCGGGGGTATTCGCTGTGAAGTAATATCCGCCATGATGAAAAAGCGTGGGTTTAAAGACGTCTATCAGATAGACGGTGGTATCGTAAAATACGGCGAGGCCTATGGCGATGACGGCCTATGGGAAGGTTCACTTCGAGTGTTTGACGACCGCATGACCGTAGACTTTAGTGATCACACTAAAACTATTGGAGTTTGTACGCACTGCCAGGGACCGACAAATAATTTTGAAAACTGCGCGCACATGGAATGTAATGACTTGGTGCTGATATGCCTCAACTGCAAGCAAAACCCTGAGTTGCTTTTTCATACGGCAGCGTGCAAAGATAAGCACTACGCAAAACTCGGCGCCGCGGCATAGTAATAGACATTAATAAAGCATGCTAGGGGGAGAATGAGCGAAGTTGACACATATATCGACAAGTTTGATGGTGAGGCAAAAAAACGTTTGCTACGCCTGCGTGAAATCGTGCGGCGTGAAGTACCCGAAGCAAAAAAAACCGCTAGTGTATTTTGGTGGTTTTGCAAAACATATTGGTTTTTACGCCACTCCGCAGGGGCACGAAGCATTCCTGAGTGACTTATCGCAATATAAGCAGGGCAAGGGCTCTGTGCAATTCCCCCTGGGTCAGCCACTACCCGAAGATTTGATAGTCCGCATGGTGCAGTTTAGAAAAGAACAGCTTTTATAAATTATCTTCACCAAAAACTTCAAGCAACATTAAAATTTTTGGTGAAGTGACAGAGTAGCATGTGGTGCCGTGGGGGCGAACAATAGATCTGTTCGCCCCCGGCTAACTCGGGCTGGACCATTACTGTCGCAGCGGTCTGACCTTCTCCCATTCCTGGCGTTCGGTCTTCCATACCCAGACGTTGAGCGGACTCAGCCCCTGGCGTTCTTGGATTGCATCGAGGAGTGCCTCTGTGTGGTCGTCGTCCATCGACTGCTCCGACAAGTACAGTGTATCGATGAACCTGATGAGGCTCTCCGGGCTGTCACGCGGTGCAAGCAGGGCATTGACGACGACTTCGATCACGTGATCCGTAGTTCCGATCTGCTCGACGTCGATGTTGAGGTTGTAGGCGAGTAAGCTCAAGAAGGTCTTCCGCGGTTCGACATGATCAACGATGTAGATCGTCGGCAGCGTGTCGCCCGGCAGGATGGCTTGGCCAATCCTTGTGAAGTCGAGAATGCTGAGGCTTTCGGTGATCTGCATACCTTGCATGATGTACCCCCACTGTAAGTGCACCCAGCTTTTCTGGGTATCAATTGACGCACAGTATAGAGTGTGCAACTATTGATACCCAGAATTGTTTGCTACTCTGTCAAGGTGCATGAATATAATATTCAGCATGTGTATTTTAACACAATATGAATATATAGTCAATAGGTGGATGTACGGCATGTTTGTGCGCGAGGCTGTTAGGTAAAAAGTAGTATACTGGATTCATAAGGAATAGGAGGGCATATGACGCAAAAGATTACACCAAGTTTATGGTTTGAGGGCAATGCAGACGAGGCGATTCAGTTTTATACAGATGCTTTCGGGGGTGAAGTGCTCTCGGTAGATCATTATCCGAATTCTGCAGACGAAGGCTTAGCGGATTTTCAACTGGAGCTCGCAGGTAAGATGTTGTCAGCGGTGTTCTGTCTCGGTGATCTGAAGTTTATGGCTATCAATGCTGGTCCGGAATTCAAGCCAACACCAGCTATGTCATTTATGGTGAATTTTGACCCTTCTCGTGACGAGCAAGCCAGGGAACATCTCGATACGCTATGGGCAAAGCTCATCGACGGTGGCACGGCACTCATGCCGCTTGATACGTATGAATTCAGTCAGCATTATGGCTGGGTGCAAGACAAGTATGGTTTTTCATGGCAGCTCATACTCACCGATCCGGATGGTGAGCCTCGGCCGTTTATTATTCCTTCACTCATGTTTGGCGCTGCCGTACAAAACAAGGCCAGCGAAGCAGTCGACTTCTATACAAGTGTGTTTGCGAATTCGGAGAAGGGTATGCAATATTCTTACGGACAGCCTACGGGTCCGGCGACGTCTGAGTCGTTGATGTTTTCGGATTTTACACTCGCTGGTCAGTGGTTCACGGCAAACGACTCTGGCGCCGAGCAAGATTTTACGTTCAACGAAGCAGTTTCATTAGAGGTTAGTTGCAAAGATCAAGCAGAAATAGACGAGTTATGGAGTAAACTTTCCGCAGTGCCAGCAGCCGAACAATGTGGCTGGTGCAAAGACAAGTATGGGGTGAGCTGGCAAATAGTACCCGAAAATATGAGTGAGCTGATGAAGAAGCCAGATGCGTATAAGACGATGATGAATCAGCATAAGATAGTTATCGCTGAATACTAAAAGTCTGTTATTATCTCGGTCTTTTGATATGACTATTGTCAAGTATACTGATATATTGTATATTATTTTTAGATCGACTCCAACCAGGAGTTGACCTAGTGGAAGAGGTAGGCATATGTCCGTATCCATCAAGACCGGTATCGCACCGGCTCCCGTGGAGGAAACCGTTCAGAGCCCGACCGACATCGCTGTCGACAAGATCGTCGCCGAGACGAGCTGCACACCGCAAGAGGCCGCGTCGTGCCTCGGCTGGATCAGCGGATTCGTCGAGGCCGCCCGGTGCACCAACTACTCCTGGCAGTACCCGACCACCGGCCAGATGGCCGGCCGGGACTACGAGATCTTCGACAAGATCATGGAGCACGGCGCCGTGGCGGCTCCGGGTTCGGCACACGAAGCGGTGCAGGCCGCGGTGCTCGATCCGTCGCGCGACGAGCTGACGCTCACGCACGACGATCGTGACGAGCTCGGTTCGCCGCGCTACTGCACCGTGCAGGTGGCCATCGGGGTCTTCGGGACGTCGTAGTCCGCACCTCATCTCCACGCACGCGGTGGTCTCGATTCGTCGAGACCACCGCGTGACTGCCCTAGACTCACAGCACCCAATGGGTGTTTTGTTATTTGTTGATGAAATTCTGTTCACTGGCAAAATAACCCCTCAAAAGCTATACTACAGATACTATGGCGAATTTAAGCTGGAACGAGATTCAAGACCGCGCAACCGAGTTTGCGAGTAAGTGGCAGGGCGAGACGTATGAAAAAGGCGAGAGTCAGAGCTTTTGGAGTGATTTCCTGTCGGTATACGGAGTCGATCGTCGCAGGCACGGTGCTTTCTTTGAATATGCAATCAAAAAAGGGAGTGGCAGACAAGGTTTTATCGATATGTTCTGGCCCGGCAAACTTCTCGCGGAGCAGAAATCTGGTGGTAAAGACCTCACGAAAGCGAGTATTCAAGCCTACGAATATCTAGAAACCATGCCAGACCATGACTTGCCTCATGCTATCGTACTGAGTGATTTTGCAAGTTTCCTCTGTATCGATCTCGATACACGTGAGCAAGTAGAGTTCACGATCGATAAACTACCGCAGCATGTCAAGCTCTTTGGCTTCATGATAGAGCAACAATCCAAAAACCTAGCCGAAGAAAACCCAGTCAACATCAAAGCTGCCGAAGCTATGGCGAGCCTGCACAATCAACTCAAAGCAGATAACTACACTGGCCATGATCTCGAAGTTCTGCTCGTTCGTCTCGTTTTTTGTATGTTTGCAGACGATAGTGGTATCTTTGATCACCAACTGCTACAGCACTACTTGGCAAATCGCACGAGCGACGATGGCTCTGATCTTGGCCCACGTCTGATGCAGGTATTCCAGGCACTCAACACACCAGTAGACAGGCGACAAGGTTCACTCGACGAAGAGATGGCTAGCTTGCCCTATGTCAACGGCGGCCTATTCGCCGAATCTATCCAGACGCCATACTTTACCAGTAGTATGCGTACCCAGCTACTCGAGGCGATGCGTCTCGACTGGTCAAAGGTGTCTCCGGCTATCTTCGGTAGTATGTTTCAGGGCGTCATGGACGCTAAAGCCCGCCGCAACTTAGGCGCACACTATACGAGCGAGAAAAATATATTGCGTGTCATCAAGCCATTATTTCTAGACGATCTCTATGTAGAATTTGCTCACGCACTCGCTGCAGGCCCACGCAAGAAGTATGATGAATTGCGTAAGTTTCAGGATAAGTTAGCAAGCCTCAAGTTTCTTGACCCAGCTTGTGGATCGGGTAACTTCCTGGTCATCACGTATCGCGAGCTACGTCGACTCGAACACAAGGTTGTTGCGCAGCTCGCCAAAAACTCTGAACAGCAAGACATGTTTGCAAACGCCGGCGAAGGTGTGGGTACGCTCAAGGTGAATGTGGATCAAATGTACGGTATAGAAATCGACGAGTTCCCGAGCCTTGTCGCACAAACAGCCATCTGGCTCACAGATCATCAGATGAATATGGAATACAGCCACCAGAGCGGCAAGATGTTTAAGCGGTTGCCATTGACTGTTAGTGCCACGATTGTACATGCAAATGCGCTCACGACAGACTGGGCAAGTGTTGTTGCGCCAAGTGAGCTGAGTTACATTCTGGGTAATCCACCATTCCTGGGCAAGAAAGAGCAATCTAAAGAGCAAAAAGACCTCGTATTTCAGGCTTTCAATGGAGTGAAATCGGCCGGAATTCTGGACTTTGTGTCAGCATGGTACGTCAAGGCTGCAGGAATTATGAAGCAAAATTCAGCAATACAATCTGCGCTCGTATCGACAAACTCCATTATCCAGGGCGAGCAAGTTCCTGTGCTATGGAAGTACTTGTTTGGCAAAGACTTTCATATTAATTTTTTGCATCAAACATTCAAATGGAGTAATGACGCAAAGGGCAATGCCGCAGTGTATTGTGTGATAGTCGGCTTCGGGCTATCTGGTAAACCGGAGCGACGAATTTTTGAGTACGAAGATATACGCGGAGAACCAAATGAAGTGCTCGCAAAGAATATCAACGGCTATGGAATTGATGCGCCATCAATTTTTATTGAGAATCGCTCAAATCAGATCTGCTACGGGGTCCCTCGTATGAACTATGGTAGTATGCCAATCGACAAAGGTAATCTTATCCTGAGCCAAGAAGACTATCGGCAGCTTGTCGCAGATGAGCCGCAAACTGAACATTTGGTACGTCGATACGTCGGCGGTAATGAATTTATTAATAATACCGTGCGCTATTGCTTGTGGCTCGAAGGCGTAAATCCATCCGACATCAGAAGCAATAGCTTTGTCATGAAGAGAGTCGAACAAACACGTGCATACCGCCTCACTAGTGAACGTCCGCAAACTCTGGATATGGCCAAGACGCCAACGCTTTTTGGAGAAATTCGCCAGCCCCGGTCCGACTATCTCTTACTGCCGAAGGTGTCTTCTGAGAACCGCAACTACATGCCCATCGGTTTTATGTCGACAGATATTATCGCAAACGGCTCATCGCTGGTTGTGCCAAGCGCGTCACTTTATCACTTTGGTGTGCTCCAATCGACGATGCACATGGCTTGGATGCGCACCGTCTCCGGTCGTATGAAAAGTGACTATCAGTATTCTGCGGGAATCGTCTACAACAACTTCATCTGGCCAGAAGCCACCGAAGCGCAAAAGACCGAAATCTCCCGGCTCGCCCAAACCATCCTCGACGCCCGCGCCCAATTCCCAGGTAGTTCATTAGCTGACCTCTACGACCCCCTCGCTATGCCCCCAGTATTAGCAAAAGCTCACACTGCTCTGGACAAAGCCGTCGACCGCCTCTATCGCCGCGAACCCTTCGCCTCCGAAGCCGACCGTGTCACGATGCTTTTTGAAAAGTATCAGGAAGTTACATTATGAAGAAACTACGAACTATTGAAGATTTCTTTGTCGAGCGAATAAAGGAGGTTGATTCCATTTTTGATTCGTACGGTACACTTTATGGTATTTACGGTGGATTACTGAAGCAGGGTACCAATGCCGATGCTGCATATAAAAGTATGAAAAAGAGTGCAGATACCAAGCAGAAAGAGATATCGGACATGCTTTACAAGCAAGGTTTCGTAATTATGGTCGGAGCCGCAGAGAGCTTACTTAAGGACGTATTTAAAAGTTTACTGATAGAGGATTTTGCAAAAGTCATTAAAAGCTCAAACATTAACTTTTCAGCTGGAGAGGTGCAGGAAATTCTCGTAAAATGTGAGGAATCTGGGCTTGACTCACCCAAACATGTTGCAGCACAATTTGGTCGTCATATGTATAGCAAACTACAATCAACAAAAGACCCAGAAAGAAAAATTAACTTTCAGAATGTTAAACAAATGGAGGGCATCTTTGATGCGTATTTTGGTATTAACATAGATAATGATGATTTGCTTAACAGAATCCATAGACACTGGCAAGTGCGACACCTTATTGCACACAACGATTCTGTTATAGACGACAACTTCGTGAATAATGTCAAAAAGGTTCAACTGTTAGAAGCCGGAGAGAGGGTCGGCAAGAGGGTAAGTGTTATTAAGCGAGACTATATTCAAGCACGCAACGACTTTATTGATCTCTTTACAATTTTAACGAATGCAATTCAACTTAATAACTTAGATTCCAAATACGTCAAACTAATCAAGTTGGACAGCTAAGCCTATTATAGATACTGCTTATTATAACAAAAATCAGAAGAAATGCTCCTCACTCCATGACAATCGTCGGACTTGGTGCGCTGCTACTAATTTTCAATGCCAAAACTCCGTACTGCGAATCTCTTTTGGCCTGATATCATAAATAACATGTACAACTCGCGAGGCAATCAACATCAAGTAAACATAGGAGACTCAATCTTTTGGGTTGACTCAAACCAAGAAGAGAAACTTATCCGCTGGCTCGAGGCGAATGGCTTTCATGGGAAATGGCGACGACCTGAGGAGGGAATACAAGTCGGTCTTTATCGATACACGCCGGACGTAGAAATCTCGATCCAAACCCCGGATGGTATGACAATTCGTGCCATTGTAGAGAGCAAACCGACAATGGCGCATCTAGGCGAAAAGCAGAAACTCGCGATGCGTAAAACAGCGAAATTTTACCACACCAATGTATTGCTACTCTATACGCACGATTTCAAATCATGGCAAAGTATAGATATCAAAACAGGTGAGGTGCTGTCTGATTCTGTGCCAAATCCTGGTAAAATTCCGATCGACAAGCTCTACCGACCACTGACGCGCAAGGGCGCGGGCGCATGGAATCATACATATCGCCAGCGACTCGAATTGGGTAGACGAAGCCTGCTGTTTACATTGGATATGGTCGAAAAAGGCTTGAGTACTTTTGTGCGTAGTCTTATGCCTGCAATGAAAACTACGCGTCGGCGCAAAAGGCGGAAAAGATAACAAATTATACAAAAAGCAAAACGCCCGCGTTGAACACCGAAGTGTCCAACGCGGGCGGTAGGTTTGCGTCGCACCTATGAACAGACCGCTCGGTCAGCGAGTGAGTCTAAGACTGAGATGCGAGTTTAGTCCTCAGCTCAATCTATAGCTCAACTTTGTCTGCCCTGTGAACAGCCGCCTCGAAGCGGAGAAAGGTTTACGACCTGTCCTTGATCCGAGTGATCACTTCCGACGAATTGAAGTTCAGGCTGTCGCGGTACCTGTCGTACGCATTGCGGACTCCATCGAAATTCAGCAGTGCCAATGGGCCAACTCGCACCTCCTGAGTTCTTTCTGTCAAGTCGAACCCGACGAGGTAGATGAGGTGTTGCCACAGTACTTCGGACCGAGCAACCTCACGCCTCTTGTCGGGGTCGATCATTCCATGAATGCGCACCGAAAACACGAAGCCGCCGACAATGTACATGTCTGGTGAGATCGACGAAAGGCGAAGATGCTCCATGGCGAGACTGTCGGCAAAAGCTGCAATCTTCTTACCGATGATGTCGGCACGGATTCTTGCAACTTCGGCAGCGTGTTCCACGTCGTCGAAAAGCTTCTGCTGCTCTTTGTCCAGCTCTGCATTACTCCTGGCGTTGATGATGTCAAGGAAATCCATGTCTTGCACTCCTGCGGTAGTTTTGGGACTGACAGATCATTTATATCATAATAGTGGTCTTTTGTAAATATTCTTGAGTAAATTGAAACTAATCTCATGTGTGAAATTTGTGTCAGCATTGATTGTTTGTGGTGTCTGAAATGCAAAACGCCCGCCCTTGCGCACCGAAGTGCGCAAGGGCGGGCAGGTAGTTTTGCCGTCGTACCTAGACGGAGAGTCGCCGTGCGGTCGGCTAGCGCTTGTACAGAATGAGCGGCACGCTCGTGTCGTACAGCCAGTCGACATCCAGGTTGCCCGCCGAAATTGCGTAGCTCTTGTTTGTCGAGTGGATGTCGTTGACACTGCGGTTCATCTGGTCGAACATACCCTCAGACATGCCAAGGTGTTTCATGATCAACTTCGACAGTAGTGGGCCGCTTCCCTGGTATCCGAGCAGTGCATTGAGCACGTGGAGACACGGCTCTGGCTCGGGCGACGACGTGTCGTAGAGGATTGCTCCCCTGAGCTCACGAGCACCGAAATCGCCTCTTCGTCGGTGAAGAAATTCCACATGATCAATTTGGCGACCATCGATGAACTCGGCTACACGGGCGAAAGCTTTTGGGCTCGCCGCGTCATCTGGCACCGTGCGCGCGCCGCGAATAGCCGCCACGTCTTTCATACCGAGTGCATCGGTAGTTTCTAGCACAAACTTGCTGAAGAAATACTCCACAGTTGCTCCTCGATAGGAAACGACCTATGCGGCTGCACAGGCTTTTTATATTATAACATATTAAAATATTATGACAATGTCCGCGCTATAAGTCAGTGTTCGAATCTAAGTTCTTCCGTGTCAGGCCACAAACGCCCGTCTTTTGGTATACGAAGTGTCCAGTGGGCTCCACCAGCGGTGCATGACAAAGCCCCGCGAACGAGACTCTGCCGGTAATAGGGCAGAGCAGCTGCGGGGCTAGCTCTTTTTGATGGAGATGGAGGGCGGTGACACGCGCTTGCTGTCGTGCAGTACGGTGTAGTTGGCGTTGGGCTGGATGGTCAAGGATTCGCCCCCATCTGCGTGATCGATGAACTGTTCGAAGTGTCCATGTAGCTCGTTGTTTTTACCGAGCCACGCGAGAAACTTCTTCTGATTGAAACGCCATTCTCCCTTGGGCGGATTGGCGATTTGTCGAACCACGCCCAAATTGCGGGCGGCTTCCATGATGCCCAACTTGTCGAGCACCTCGATTTTTGCAGGCACGTCGCGCAGTTGGAACTTGGCCGCCATTGTGATGAACGACCGCTTGCCTCGCTCGATAAGCGTGGCGCGATTGCTGTCGATTGCTCGCCAGATGGCCGGATCGAGCTGACGCTCGAGTAGCGTGAGCTCTCTGAGCGCTTCCTCGTGGAACTTCGTGATCTCGGCGATCGCTGCCTGAAATCGACGGTTCACGGCGTCTCGCTCGACTTCTAGTGCGAAGCGCTTCTCGACAATCTCGTCTACTGCGGCGATTACCTCTGGGTCGGTGCTACTCACACCACCACTTCCTTTCAAAGAACAAAAGACAGCGCGGTGCTGTCGTAATATGTATAATACATCAAAGTTTACTTTTTAGCCAATATAACCAATAAATATAATCTAGATATTTTAGCAATAGATTGTGACTGAAATAGAAACGCCCTCCTTCTGGGCGCTTCGTGTAGAAGTGTCGGGAAAAGAAGGGCTATCGTTTTGCCTAGAAGTGCCGCGGACAGTCGGTGCACCAGCCGTGATCGTTGCGATCGCACAGTACGCAGCTGTCGGGGCAGGGGCATTCTTGCTGGTCGAGCGTTGCGAGTGTGGGGGCGGCTGCAACAGGGGATTCGGTCGCATCTCGCACTCGCTTGATGTCGAAGTGCGGATCTTTCCAGTCGATGAAAGCCTCGAGCTTTCGATTGTGTACTTTCCGGCACTTGTATTTGAAGCGATGCACGATCTTGGCAATTGCTTGCACGCTGCCTTCGCGTGCGCTGTTGAACAGCGCGTCATCGAGCTTCAGCTCGACTTTCCAGTCGGCGTGCCAGACGGCTTCGTATATACCAGTGGTCACTGTTGTTACCTTATCTGTAGAACGGCTAGACAAAAACGAACGACTGCGTGATTGCAGCTAAAGAATATTATAACACAAACCTTATATAAAGCTATACATACTGATGCCTATAGATTGATATGACTTAAATATATACGCAGCCGTGTAGCTACAGCCCGATATTAAGCATGAGCGCAATGTAGTATACTAGGCAATATATGACACGCACCAAGCAAAACGGCTTTACTATTGTTGAGTTACTGATAGTGATTGTAGTGATAGGCATACTGGCGGCGATTACCATAGTAGCGTTCAATGGTGTGCAGGCTCGCGCAAGAGACAGCGAGCGGGTTTCCGAGATAAAATCTATACATAAAAAGCTAGAGATGTATCATGCTGAAAAAGGCTACTATCCCACAAGCACGCAAATGATGAATGCGACATTTCGTCAAGATATGGGACTTAGTGTTGGTACTCTTACTCCACCAGGTAACGGTTCGTCGCTCGGCTACTGTTGGTCGAATGCTCCAGATAGATATTGCTATGTTTCGCGGCGCGCGGTACCTGTCGCTGGCAACTATGATTGTACGGGTTCAGTTGATCCTAATGAAACGTGCATCAGCTATGCATTGTCGTACCGACTTGAGAGTAACCCTACGGTAGAAGTTCGGCAAAATAGTCTCAACAATTCTTAGTACTGCTATTTAGTATAAGCTGTTGCTATAAGTTGGTAGTGATATACTAGATATATGAAAAAGTTACTACAGGGGCTGGCGGTTGTGGTTGTCTTACTCGCAGGGTTTGGGTATGTGTATAGAGATGATTTGATGAGGTTGTTCTTTCGACCAACCGAATCGTCGCTCAATAGCGAGACTGTATCGGGAGAAAAAGAAGTTGTTGCACAAAACCTGGTAACGCCGTGGTCAATAGCGTTTTTACCTAATGGCGACATGCTGGTGCCCGAGCGAGAGGGTCAGCTCCAGCGCATAGGTGATGACGGTACTCGTTTTGCTATCGAGGGAGTCCAAGAGACAAGCGAAGGAGGCTTGCTCGGTACTGCGCTGGCGCCGAACTTCGGGCAGAGCAAACAAATATATCTTTACTACACAACAAATCGCAGTGGCACACTGACAAATCAGGTAGATCGCTATGTGCTTGGTGGTGATGCGCTGACAGACCGTACAACAATCATTGCAAATATACCGGCTGCGAGCAATCACAATGGTGGCGATATCGCGTTTGGTCCCGACGAGAAGCTCTATGTCACCACGGGTGACGCAGCTACTCCAGATAGTGCACAGGACACCGATTCACTTGCAGGAAAAATATTGCGACTCAACCCAGACGGGTCCGTGCCGAGTGACAATCCGTTCGAAAACGAAGTCTGGAGTTATGGGCACCGGAACCCGCAGGGTATTGCATGGGATGGCGATGGCCGATTGTGGTCTGTCGAGCACGGCCCATCGGGAGCTGACACGGGTAGGGACGAACTGAACCAAATCAAACGCGGCGCAAACTATGGGTGGCCGGTGATTACGGGCGATGAATCGCGCGACGGTATGCAGGCGCCGGTTGCCAACTCGGGAGTAGATGAAACGTGGGCTCCAGGAGGTATGGCTTACGTGGATGGAGCGTTGTATTTTGCTGGGCTTCGAGGACAGAGTTTATATAAAGTCGATATCTCTTCGCCAAACGATGTGTCGCTCTCGGACTTATCGCGCCTATTCGCGGACGAATATGGGCGTTTACGCGCGGTAACCGCGCACGAAGGTGATATATATTTCACTACTTCAAATAGAGATGGTCGAGGTAGTCCGAGCGCAGACGACGATAAGATTATCCGGTTTACGCCATGAACCAAACTGCGAACCCAGGTATGCGAACGCTATGAAGTACCTCGCACTACTTAGGGGTATCAATGTAGGTGGTAATAACAAAGTCGCTATGAGCGAGTTGCGAGCGTGCTTTGAGCGTGCAGGTTTTACAGGTGTGTCGACATATATCAATAGTGGCAATATATTTTTCGAAAGTGATGTCATCGACATTGTGGATCTGGTGCAGCGGTGTGAGGGGGCTATAGAAGGCACATTTGGTTTTGCGGTAGGAGTGACGGTTATCTCGCAGGATGAGTACAAAGATGCCATGCAACACGCACCGAGTTGGTGGGCGGATGGTACACTCGAAACTCGTAATGACGCACTGTTTGTGATACCCCCTACGACCACCCAAGAAGTGCTCGACGAGCTCGCAAAGAAGACGTCTCGTGTGGATAGGCTAGATTCGCATGGCCAGGTAGTGTTCTGGACGTTGCCGATGGCCGACTATAGCAAAAGCGTAGTACCAAAAATCGTAGGAACGCCAATATACAAGCGAATTACCATCCGTAGCTCAACGACCGCAAAAAAACTCCTCGGTCTATTTTAAGCTTTTGCGTTGAACAATTGTATCCATTGCTCAGTAGTCATTTCTGATGGTTTGACGTCGCCTACGCCGAGTGTGCCAAAGTATTTTTGACGCGAAAAACACTTCTCTACAAACTCGCGGTATCGCGGCATATCACGTGTAGCAAGTAGCGGTATCTCACGACGCAATAGTTCGATAAAGACCGTATCAACCGCTGGGTGTGGCCAAAAATCGGTTGGTTTGAGCTTGAAGCGAATGCGCGATTCAAAGGTGGGTGCAATGCATGCGCCAAGTAGGCCGGTAAAAGAGTAGTCGTCTATGAGTAACTTTTGCGCAAACTGTTTTTGTAGTATGAGATATATGGCTTCTGGCGGGTTGTCTGCCTCTGTGAGGCGGTGAACAATAGGGGAGCTCAGGTGAAAGGGGATATTGGCAAATACTTTGTACGCAGAGGTGGGAAGTTCAAATGTGAGCGCATCGCCATGTACTATACTGACATGCGGCTGCGCGCCCAGGTTGTCACGCAGCGTCTCGAGTAGTCGTGTGTCGGATTCTACCGCCACGACGTGAGCGCATTTGTTTGCCAAAACCGACGAGATGATGCCGCTCCCTGCACCTATATCGTAGACAGTGTCAGTTTTTTTGAGCGTAGAGTGTCCGACGAGAGTTTTTACCAAACTAGGGCGGCGTAAGAAATTTTGAGATTTTGTATGCAGACGTTTCATTATCACTAGTATAGCAGCTTGCTTGTATTGGTCGGCACTAGGGGGTATACTCGAATAAAGAAGGATATCTATGAAGTTAGTGACGCAGCAGGACGACCAACAAATTGTAGACTACCTAACCTCCACTCTTGTCGAGCACTTGAAGGCCGACGAATCTGTACTGTGGCTTGTGCCAGGAGGCTCTGCTATGAAAGTAGCAACCCAAGTACTGAGCGCGCTCGAAGATGTCGACACCTCGAAACTTTGTATCACACTTACCGATGAACGATATGGCCGACCTGGTCATGACGATGAAAACTGGTCTCAGCTCGAACAGATGGGCTTCACACTAAGCTCTATCAATGCATACCGTATACTGCGCGGCGAAGATATAGAAGTGACGGCTCAAGACTTTTCTCACAAATTGAGTGATCTTTTTACGACGTATCAATACAAGATTGGCTTATTTGGTATCGGTGCCGATGGCCATACCGCAGGCATCAAGCCGCATAGTGCCGCCGTATCAAGCGAAGATTTCGCGGCGCAGTTTGCGGGAGAAGACTTCGCTCGTGTAACCATGACTCCGCTTGCTATCACGCAGCTAGACGAAGTGGTGGCATATGCGCATGGCGCAGAAAAGCATGAAGCACTGCGACAGCTACTTAGCGAAGATATATCACTCGACGAACAACCTGCGCAGATACTCAAATCGGTAACGCGCAGTACGTTGTTTAGTGATTTCGCTGCGTAACAGATAAAACAAAGGAGGAAATTATGAAGATTATTATTGCTGGACTTGGCCGCATGGGCTATCAGATTGCTGAAAAATTGGTAGATGCTGAACACGAAGTTGTTGGCTACAATCGCCACCCTGAGCCAGTTGAGTCGTTGGCGCAAAAAGGCGGCATTCCTGCGCATACTCGCGAAGAGGCAGTAGCAGCATTTGACGGCGAACCGGCTGTTGTGTGGCTCATGATACCAGCAAGCGTTATAGATACAGAGCTCGACGAATGGTTGAAGATTTTGCCGCAGGGTAGTGTGGTAATTGATGGCGGTAACAGCGACTACCGAGGCGATGCAGCACGCGCAGCACGAGCCGCTGCAGCTGGTAGTACACTGCTCGACATCGGCACGAGCGGAGGTGTGCATGGCCTGAAGCGTGGCTTTTGTATGATGGTTGGCGGTGACAAGGCGTCGTATGGGCGTATCGTCCCAGTACTCGACATACTTGCGGCACCTAGTGGCGCACATGATTATTTTGGTACCAATGGCGCAGGCCACTACGTCAAGATGGTGCATAACGCCATCGAATATGGAATGATGCAAAGCTTAGCCGAAGGCTACCGTATGCTACGAGAAGGTCCGATCGAAGGGATAGATCTTGCACGAGCAGGTGACGTATGGCAGCAGAGTAGCGTTATCACATCTTGGCTCAACGAGCTATGTGCCGAATCGTTGCACGAATCATCGGAACTCGAGGGTATCGAGGGAGTTGTGGCCGAAAGTGGCGAAGCTAGGTGGACACTCGAAACAGCAAAAGACCTAGGCATTGCACTACCCGCTATACAGGCATCTTTTGACGTTCGTCTCGCATCGCAGCAGGGCGAAGTAGACTTTTCTACCAAACTGCTTGCAGCTATGCGTAACAAATTTGGTGGCCACGATATCAACGGCAAACAGTAGCACGCGGCTGGTCGTTGTATACTAGTAGTAGTGAATGCACAGCTAGAAGCCAAACTTAAAACTCTTCCGAGAAATCCCGGTGTATATTTTCATAAAGATGCAACCGGTGAAATCATCTATGTCGGCAAGGCAGCCGTACTGCGTAATCGTGTACGCCAGTACTTTCAAGATGCCCGTGATAAAGATATAAAGACACAAGCCCTGGTCGCTGAGATATACGATACAGATTGGGTCGAGACAGAAAGCGAAATCGATGCCTTGTTTCTGGAGAGCGAAATGGTCAAGCGCTATATGCCGCGCTACAATATTTTGCTGCGAGACGATAAATCGCAGATGTTTGTGCGTATCGACATGAAAAGTGAATGGCCCACAGTATCTTTTACCCGCAATCCAGCCGATGACAACGCCGAATACTACGGGCCGTTCTACAATAGCTACGCACTTAAAAAAGCACTACGTTATCTACGAAAGGTCTTTCCCTATTTTACGCGCGAGCCAAAGCCTGGGCAGTCGAGACTCGACGAAGATCTTGGCTTGAGTCCACGACGAGAAGATGGCAACGAGCTGTATAAAGCGAATTTGCGCAAACTGGTAAGTTACATCAAGGGCAACCGTGTGCAGCTCGCCAACGAGATTGAGCGCGACATGAAAACCGCAGCAGGGTTACATGAATTTGAACGCGCGGCGCGACTACGCAATAAGTTGCAGCACATGCGCGAGTTGCAAAGACGTGTGATGTTTGGAGACCGTGAATTTCTTGATATCAGTAAAGACAAAGCGCTTACCGATATCAAACAATTATTTCAGCTCACTAAGTTGCCGGCTCGTATAGAAGGCTACGACATCAGCCATATGGGTGGTACGAACGTGGTGGCGAGTATGGTGGTGTTTACCAATGGCGTGAGTGACCGCGCCGAGTATCGCAAGTTTAAGACCAAGCTGCAGCAAAATGATGATTATCATAATATGTACGAAACGTTGCACCGCCGGTTTAGTCCAAAAAATATCCAAAGCTGGGGCATGCCGGACTTACTGCTGATAGACGGAGGCAAAGGACAGCTTGAGGCAGCGATTCGTGCATTGTCTGAGCGTGAAATTATCTGTCCGGTTATCAGTATTGCGAAGCGCGAAGAAGAGGTGATCGTACACCGGGTTCGCTCACATATCGATGTAACGTATCTCGATGAAATAGCACAAAACATCCGCGAAGGGGTACGAGTCGACAGAAGCGGGGAGTACCTGGTGGTCAATTTGCACCCAGGTCAGATGAACGCATCGGCTCACTCACGCAATTTACGCGGTGGTGCTATGGCCTATCCTCATAGCGACGTAGTCAAGCTTTTTCAGCGGGTCCGCGACGAATCGCACCGATTTGCTGTGAGTTACCATACGGTGCTCAAGCGTCAAAAGCAGACCGCTGGCGCACTCGAAGAAATACCCGGCATTGGCCCGGCGACTCGCAAAAAACTACTCAAGCATTTCGGTAGTGTGCGCGGACTGAAGCTCGCAGAAACCGAACAGATTGCGCTGCTTATAGGCGAGGCAAAAGCCGCCAATATCAAGAAGTTTTTGTGATAGGCTAGAGAGATGAAACGTATCATAACCGCAGATTTTTTTGCCGGCAATCGTATGGCCGCGATGCACGCGCTCGAGGGCGGTGTGCTCGTTGCTACTGCATACAAATCTATGCAACGGAGTAACGATGCGGCGCATAAATTTGAGCAAGAAAGTAATTTTTGGTATCTGACGGGTATCGAACGACCTGGCTGGTGGGTGATTATAGATGCATCTCGCAGTAAAAGTTGGCTTGTCCAGCCAGATGTTGACCCAGTGCATGCACTGTTTGATGGCAGCTTATCGCCAGAGCGCGCCATGGATATTAGCGGTGTGCAGGAAGTTATCTCTCAGCGAGAAGCCGAAGAGTTGCTCGCGCAAACAGCTCGACAGCATCGGCTTGCCTACACGGTTAATCAACCAGATCATGACCATTTTGACTTTGTGCTTAACCCTGCGCAGCGAGAGCTACGCGACAAGCTCGAGCGTATATTTGCCGATGTACAAGACTTTCGCCCAAAGCTAGCTAGCCTGCGAGCTATCAAACAGCCTGTCGAGATAAAGGCCATACAGACTGCTATCGACATCACGGCCGATGCGCTCAAGCTAGTGCGCGACAGCATGACGACCTACTCGCATGAGTATCAAATAGAAGCCGATTTGAGCGGCGAGTTTCGTCGTCGCGGCGCCACGGGGCATGCGTACGACCCGATTGTTGCGGGAGCGGCAAATGCCTGTACATTGCACTACGTAGAAAACAACGACAAGCTCAAAAAACGTTCACTTTTGTTACTTGATGTTGGTGCGCAAGTGGAGCATTATGCGGCAGATATCACCCGTACATTGAGTGTGGGTGCGCCGACAAAACGACAGATAGATGTGCACGAGGCTGTATGCGCAGCTCGCACAGATATAGTAGCTATGCTGCGCCCAGGACTTAGTGTGCAAGAGTATAGTCAAAAAGTAGACGTTCGCATGAAGCAGGCGCTCATCGACTTGGGTTTGATTGACTCTCCCGACGACGAGAAGTATCGGGTGTATTTCCCGCATGCAATTAGCCACGGTCTTGGTCTGGATGTCCACGACAGTCTTGGTGGGCCGGCGCAGTTTGAGCCTGGTATGGTGCTGACTGTTGAGCCAGGTATTTATATTCCTTCGGAAGGTATCGGGGTACGCATAGAAGACGATATATTGATCACTAGCAGCGGGCATCGCAATCTGAGTCGCCACATACCATCGACGCTGTGATATACTTGTGTTTATAATGAGACAACAATTGGCTGTATTTATCGTACGTTGGATATTGAACTCTTTCGGGTTGTGGGTAGCGGTTCGCCTGCTGGGTAGTGGTGTATCCATAGAGCAAGTCGACAATAGCGTGGCTGTATTTCTACTAGCCGGGCTAGTATTCTCGCTACTCAATACAATCCTTCGACCTATTATCATCATATTGTCTTTGCCAGCGATCCTTCTGACGCTCGGACTTTTTATCCTGGTTGTCAACGGCGCAATGGTGTGGCTTGCGCTTCAGCTAACTCCCGGACTATCTATGACATTTTTGAACTCAATTTTTGCAGGAATGCTACTCAGTCTGGTAAACTATATAGTAAGTAGTGCACTGGAGTTGCAGGTAATCAAAAAGAAAGAGAGAGCGTGATGGATTTGTTTTTGCAAGTAGTAATGGTAGGTTCGGGTGTGCTGATGACAGTATCTATCTTGCTGCAACAGCGCGGCGCGTCACTTGGCGCAGGCTTCGGTAGCTCTGGTGAGTTGTTTACCTCTCGACGTGGTATCGACAAAAATCTTTTTGAATTTACTATTATCATGGCGGTGCTCTTTGTGTTGTCTATCTTGGCATCATTGTTCATTCCTTCGCTCGGAGCGTAGCGCGCAGTGGCAGACTCTGAGAAAAAATGGAATAAATTTCAGCGTCTCTCGGTAAGGCCTGGTAAGTTTTCTCAGCGTGCCAAACGCGCAGAAGATGCTTCTATGAAGCATGCGCGAAAGTTTATAGTCGAGCGGGCACACAGTGCTCGTGAAGTGCGACGCCATATTGCAATTTGGCTTCTGGGTATGGGTGTGCTCATCGCTATCGCGACAGCACAATTTTTTTTGTATCAGTCTTCGTACACAGCCACGGCGGGTGTTGGTGGGGGTACCTATGCGGAGGGAGTAAAGGGTTCGGTTGAAACGCTCAATCCACTCTATGCAGTGACACCAGGTGAGCAAGCTGCCTCCAGGCTCATGTTTTCTAGCTTATTAACCTACGATACTACCGGTAGTTTACGAGGTGATCTTGCCGAAAACTATAGTGTGCTCGATGAGGGCAAGCGCTACCGAGTAAAATTGCAGCCAACTGTACA
>LCPR01000013.1 GCA_001003725.1 Candidatus Saccharibacteria bacterium GW2011_GWC2_48_9 | reverse complement strand
TTTCCGCAGGACCAGTGGTCGGTAGACTGCCAGTTACTGTTACACAGTTACCGTTCGCATCTACTACCTGGCCTTCAGCCGGCACACAGACCTCTTTACATCGGTCGTCGCCTTTTGGCACACCAGGCTTACATTCGTCGGGCTGACAAGGCACATCAACTGTTACTGTGGCGGTTGCTTGCTTGTTGCCGTTTGCGGTAATGATTGTCGCAGTGTTTATTAGCTCGTTCACGCCACACTTCTGCAACTCTTGGCCAACTTTTGCACTCAGTGTTACATATGCATTTGATTTCGCCGCATACGATCCTATATTCAAGCCGTTCGTTGCAACTGCGTCAGCTTGGGCTGAACCATTTGGCGCTTTAGCGTTCTTGAGGCTCGTCGATCCAGGAACGTACGTCATGCCGGTTGGGAGTGCGTCTTTTACTACAACTTCGTCTTGTTGCATACTACCCGTGTTGTCGTATCCTATACGGAAGTCGACGATCTCACCAGGTTTTGCAACTACGTTATTTTGCCATGTATTCGCACCTTTTTTCGATACCTGCTTTGTTACGTTAAAGCCTGGAGCATCAACTTTGAGCTTGTATGTAACTGTACCAGCAAATTCCACACAGCCAGGCAGCACGCCGTTAAGGCTATCGTAGCCTAGCAGTGCACCTGTAGTGAATAGCGAGGTTGGAAGAACCTGTCCGTTGACAGCACCGTTACTTTTCACGACAGCAGAGTTTGGCACGTATCGCAACGCAACATCTGTGTCGGCTGTGATATACGCCTCGTCCCATACACGAGTAGGATTCGCGTTACTCGAAGTAATTGCTGCGCTCACCTTTCCACGCTCACCCGGCTTAACCACCGTCGGCACGTCAGCCTTGAGCATGACATCTTTGGCAATACCAACACCGCTTTCATTGAGACTTGTCTTCGCGTTGTTATGGTAATAATTCACAACCTCGTACTCTTTGCCTGGTTGCAACTTCATTTCATCGACATAGCTACTGGTGCCAGCTTCGCGAATTCGTACGAAGTTTCGCTCATCGCCCACTTGTGGGTTATTTGTGATGGAGTTAAACGTTACATAGTCAGCTGGATTCTCACCAGTAAATGTTGGTCGCTCTGGGCCCCATGCGAGTGCAGTTGCACCTGTGATCACAGCGGCGGCGGCAACAACTGCTGCGCCGACAACTGGCTTATTGATATATTGCTTGATATTGAAATTATTTTGTTTTTGCTATTCTACTCGTCCAGCGACTGGCTCTTCGGCCGTGCCGGCTGCATCGTCAGTTGCTTCGGTTGCTTCATCGGTAGCGCTGTCGTGAGATTGGTCTCGGTCAGCCTCTGCAGCGTCAGTACCAGTGTCACCGGTAGATTCGTCGCGACCTCCGCCAGTACCTACGGTAGCATCCTCGACTACAACATCCGTATTACCCGACCCTATAGACTCTGTGCCATCAAGACTTGGACTACCAGTGCCGTTTCCAGCTGTTGCGAAATCTTCTGTTAGTTCTGTGACGCCAAGGGGATCCATCTCTGTATCAACCTGGTCTTCCCATTCCTTATGTTCAGGTAATGGTGTAGGTGGCTCAGGTTCAGGTTCTTCAGGGATTGGTTCTTCGGGTGTAGGTGGCTCAGGGACTGGCAGTTCAGGCTCAGGTAGTTCGGGCGCCGGCTCTTCTGGCGTAGGACCGCCGATACCTGGGTTCTCGTGAGTAACGACGACAGTAGGCTCGTTATACTCAGCAGCCGCGCCGCCAGTTTCGTTATACATAGGAGCTATCACTACAGGAGTAGGATTTCGGTGAATTGGTTGTAATTTACAATTTTTCTTCATCTCTACCGTATGCTCTTCACCATTTGGGCCCTTGAACGTCAGGATGATTGTTTCATCATCTTCTTTAACTACGTCGTCATAAGAGATTAGTGCGTCGCCGTTTTCCATTGTTGCGAAGTAACTACCATACGTACCTGATTGCACATATCCTTCTGCCATCTCTGTCGTAGGATCGTTGATTTTTTCAAGCAAACGGTTATAAGAGTCATTCAAAAATTCCGGTTCGCCTTTCATGCGTGCTGCCATCTCTTCGATATTTGCAGTAGTGAATTCAGGAAAGAGGCGTGTCTCGGCCATGACCGTCGCAAGCTGCTCGGGAGAATCTTTCCAGCCTTCTAATCCCTGGTCGATTACTTCACGCGGGGTTTCTCCGTCGATTGGTGCACCCCAGTTATTTGGCTTGAGCTTTCCCTCGTCGTTATATGAATCTTGCGCAGGATCGTATCCGAAGCCATCGATAATCGCTTGTTCTCGTGCATCAATTGCGCCGTCGCTGTTAATATCACCCTCGATAGGCAAAGGTTTCAGGCCTTCTTGAGACGACGAGGCACCCCCAGCATCGAATCCTTTCCACCCGGCATATGCTTTGTAGCTAAAGTATGCGGCCACACCCGTCGCAGCGACTATACCGCTCCATTTGTGGCGTTTCATGCGCTTATCGTAAGTCTCCTCGGTCTCATCTTCGTGACGCACGAACCTATTCTCACGTGCAGCAAGAGTCATAATAGTGAGACTTGGCAGGCCAAGCACCATACGTGCTTTTTGGCGAAGTGTGTATTTCGACTTATTGGTTTCCGCTTCTTCGCGAATAGCCTCGGCTTCTTCTGTTGTGGGTACACCCTCTGGTCGTGGTGCTACAGTGTGTGCTTCGTGCCTATTTACTGGGCGATCATACGTTGTAATAATCTCAGTGGGCTGCGTTTGCTCTCCCCGACCATCTTTATCGCCACGTAGTTTCCAGATAAGTGCTTCGAAAGCCTTTACCTTATCGGCGTTGGTTGCATCGGCTTGGTTTAATACTTGACGCACTTCTACAGAAACCGTGCTAATCAAAAAGTCTCGATCTTCTGCAGGCACATTGCCGGCGTGGTCGTTGACGAACATCTCTGCAATTTTATGATGAACCGTTTGGTCGCGCTCTTGACTTGCATCAATTTCACCAATATTGGTGTTTAGTGCCTCGGGTGCTCGCGCTCCTTCGGCTAGTTTTGGTACTGCTCTTTGCTCTGACATGGTATGCCCCTTGCCTTTATTGCACAATACGTGCTAAAACTTTTTATTTTTTGTTTTTATTGCCTTATGTATTTATATTAGCATAAGAGTATATAAAAGTCAATATATATGGCAACTAAATTAGATATAAGCAATAGCCCGCTCTTACGAACGGGCTATTATGCTATATGCCTAACTATTTATGAACGTCGGAACGAAGCTTGGCTTGCGTCACGCTGCGGTATAACCGTAGTAGTCGGAGCATCTTCACTACGAGCTGCTTGTGGAGCGCCATAATAACCGTTTGGCACTTCAGAATATGCAGTTACCGTTAGAGGTTCTGGAGCTGCCGAACGTTCAACGCGCCTCGGCACAACATCTGTCGTATTTTCATCCGCAGGCGATGAGACTTCCCCACCGTTTACGTTTGTAATTGGCGTAGTGAGTACATCTTCTGCTTCAGCAGTGTCGCTACTCTTCGACTTAAAGCTTTCTTGTGCTGCGCGGCGCAATCTGCCAAGCAGTGTTGTTTTTTTGCCGCTATCATCACCCGCAGGCTCGTTGCCATCAGATTGATCGACTGGAGCTTCGTTGCTCTTTTGGATAACCTTAACTCGTTTAGCTCGTGCTACGTTTTTTGCGTTTTTAATAAATTTCGCAAGTCCGCTACGAGATGTTTTCTGACTTGACGCAGTGTTTTCTTCTTCATGATCCTGCTCTTCAACTTCAGCTGTATTTTGATCACTTCGCTCACCGGTGCCAGGTGTTGCGTTAACTGCATTCCGAACATTATTTGAAGCTGCTTGTGCAACAAAGTTAGCAACTGCTTCTCTATCCATTGTTATTGGTGGCAATACTTCAGTTGTCTGGTCGCCTGTACCTTGCTCGCGTGAAAGGGGCTGTGCTTCATTTCGCACGTTCTGACTAGCTTTTTCAGCCGCTGCAAGAGCTGCTACTCGCGCATCCTCTGCCACTTCACTTTCCGAAGGAGCTTCTGTCTCGAAGTTAGTTAAATCTTCTTCCACGACTCCAGCTTCGCGTACACCAGGAACAGCCGGAGTCTCGTTGTCGCTAAATACAACCTGCACGCTAGGATTGTTTTCCGCACTAGCAAAAGTTGCAGACGGCTTAACATGTGCTTCTCCGTCGCTGGCTACAATACTATCTGTATGCTCGCCACTGATAATGCGACCAATTGAATCAATTTGGTTCAAGATAGCTGCGTCAGCCTGTTCTTGTGTGAGCTTGCCGTTCAGCACCAACTCGCCGTAGCTATTGATGAGCTTTTCCTGAATAGCGTCCTGTAATATCATGGAACCTTGTTCGTTGCCTTCGGCGTGTGCTTTTTTAGCAGCTTCGGCTAGGTCTTTTAGGCTCTGGTTATTGAGGCTATTGCGCTCTGTGCCATCGTCTGCGCTCAATGCATCATAAGCCTCGTCGCGTTCGCTGAGGCTTTGGAGATGCTTAGCATACTCATCGACTTCACCGATGCGCTGTTTTGACTGCTCGCTATCACGATCGCCATCTATAATATCTTCACCAAGCTGTTGACTCCAAAAGCTTGCTGCTTCTTGTGCTTTTTTTGCTTCATCAACTTGCCCTAGAAAATCTTCTGCATTTGCCGCTACTTTGAATTGCTCTGACATAAAAATGGTTCCTTATACTTGTTTTTGTAAGTTTATGATCTAATATTACCATAAATGTTATAAAAAAGCAATAGCATTACCATGAAAGAGACAATATTGCCACCAAACGCTTACTGACCAAGGATGACACGGTTGGCGTATAGCCAAGAATACGGATCACCGGCATCGAGATATTGGCCCTGAGCCTGCACGACTTTGATACTGCCACCCGTAAGGACATATTGATTCATAGGCTCGGTAATATAGTACTCGCCTGTAATGTCGACATTAGCGTAGGCGGAGATTGTCTGCATAAGATCGTAGTTAAATACAAATTTACTAATATTGATCGAGGTGCTCGGTGCTTGATCTGGTTGCGGCTTTTCAACAAGCTGATAATAGTTGCCATTTACATCGTATTCGATGACACCATAGCGTCCCGTTTGCTCGCGTGCGATTTCTACAGAAAGCATGCCATTGCCACCTTCGGGCGTCGAGACAATGAGACGTGCAAGCTCAGAGCCACCCTCTGGATTATAGACAAAATCATCGCCCATCAGCACGGCTGCCGATTCACCCGGCTTAAGATACTGCGCGCACATGCCTACAGGTATAGCGGTGCCGTATTTACTATTGGTGTCTTGGTCTATGTAATAAAACTTAATGCCTTCTGGTGGCATGATGTATTTGAGATACTCTTCTTTGCCAAAATACGTCAAGTATTGCTCAAGCTCCATATTGCGAGAGTAGTACTTCTCTAACTGCGAGTCGCCTTTGTTGACGACGAAAAATATTTCCGTGATACCAGCCCGGATGCAATCTTGCACTACATAGTCGACGGCAGGGCGGTTACCGATAGGAAGCATGCATTTTTCGATTGCCTTAGTAATTGGTAATCGACGAGTCCCCCATCCAGCGACGGGTATAATAGCTTTTGTGATGTTCATGCTTATGATTGTACCGTGTTACCTCTGTCGATGCAACGTCACTATGGCCTCTGTAGCCACCAGCGTGTGCCTGCAGTGGCTACCCATATTGTCATAGTTCCTGCTGCCCACCAGTACCATGACACGCCAAAGAGTGACCATCCATTACTGGTAGGAGCAAGAGGGGTATCTCCCTCTGCCGCTTCATCGGCGTTTAGGTCTATCACACCATCTAAATTTCGCTCTTCGGAGCCCAATACGTCACCGCGCGACTGCGCAGATGACACGCCGAACCCTTGGCGTACGTTACTAGTACTCACCAGACTCGTTGCAACCGGTATGGAGAAATCATTCGATAAGCGAGTTACTGGCACTATTTTCACTTCTTCGAGCGGCACCACATTACTCCGCACTACAGGTGGGCGCACGACGACCGTAGTGAAGGCGGGTGAAGATTCATTCGTGTTGCCGAGTGCATCCCGAGCCGTGACAGAAAATGTATATGTCCCCTGCCCCAAAGCCTCTGGAGTAGTAAAAGTGAATAAACCGCTGGAACCAACCGCGACATTTTCTTGCCGATTGCCATACGATACAACAACATTTTCGACCGGTGCTGCAGATATCTCCACAGTACCATTTATCGTGATCCGCTCACCCGCATCAACCTGCTCGCGCGCAGTAGCTACTGACACTATAGGCTTAGTGGTGTTAAGCTCGACGATTTTTTCATCACTATCGACATTGGCTCCAGAGTAGACAGCAGTTAAGACTACCATATACGATCCAACAAGGCCATTTGGTAGTGGCAACTGTGCGGATAATTTTTGATCTTCGCTCACAGTCACGGTAGCCTCTGCGATACGTTTTGCTTCCGCCTCCCTACTCACAAGCTCGGCGCGAATATTTAAGCCTTTAAGCGGCTTTTGGTCTATGCTACCTCGGACTGCAAGTGTCGCACCGCCGCGTATCGCGGTATATTCGTTCAGCGAGATCTCCGGATTGTCGAGCAGGCTCACGCTCGCTACTGCTTCTGAGTCGGCCTCTTTGGTGCCCCCGTAAACCAACAGCTTTACAGCCGCACTAGGGCTGTACGATATCTTCCAGGCTTTGTACGATGTAGCCTCGTCTGGCGTCACGTCTTCCGATGTGACTTGACTGCCCTCATCTGTTTCATTGCCGCTCACTACATAAAACGTGGGGTCAGCATCTGAGTCGCTACTGTAGTAACGTAGCGTATCGATCTGAGAGCGATATATACTCGATTTGCTAAACCCAAGCTCAGGCGATGTAAGCTGTGCATCCGTGGCGTTGGCGTACGCTACGTGAGTTGCCGACATACCAGTGATCAGCATGAAAAAGCTTGCGATAAATAGCAAAGATTGCTTGTGGAACTGCCGCACGCCTCCTCGTAGTACCATACATCAAGTATAGCAAACAAATAGACTTGTGGTTATTTTTGCTGCAGCTTGTCCATATCTGCGTGGCTCAGTCCGTAAAAATGCGCCATTTCGTGCCAAAGTGTACGCTTCACCTGCTCGAAAAAGCTTTTGTCGTCGTGAGACACGTGTCGCAAAGGATTTTTGAACAATGTGATTTTATCTGGCAATACGAACGTATAGCCTGCACCACGCGCCGGAAGCGGAATCCCTTCGTAAAGACCGAGCAAAAGGTGGTTGTTGTCGATATGCATCTTTTCGCGCTGTTCGTGGCTCGGATCGTCGGCCTGTACAATCGCAACGTTATCGAGACGTCTGATGTACTCTTGAGGTAATTCGTCCATTGCACGAGTGATCAATGTGTCGAATTCTTCGTCTGAAATAGCTCTAAACATACTTACGAAGTATAGCACAAAGTGCTAATGCCCTAATCATTAGCAAACTCAAACCACTCGGGGTCACTCTTCACTTCTTCGAGAAGCACGCTCCACCTTCGCTGCAGCATATCCGCATCGAGTGGTTCAGCAAGGTCACGAATAGCTTCTGGCTCGTTGCGCTCAGCAGCTATTTCGTCACCGAGTCCATCGCCCAATGGGTCGATAGGCCTAAAGTGCATCTGATGGTGTCGTAGAAATATCATGAAGTTGTTGTGTGTTTGTGTTTGAAATTGTTATGGACATATATTAACACGCTTACGTATATATGTCAATATACCCTGTCGTGTCCGTGATAGTGCGCGCTACAACTGCATGTTGGTGCTGTATAGAGCGAGCATGACAACCACCAGACACGACAAGCCCAATGCCTTCGCAAGACCGTGGTGATGCTGCCAAGTGCTTTGCAAGTATTTAGGAATGTAACGACGATATACATGCGCAGCTATAGCTACTCCTGCCGCAAGAAGCAGTAGCACCAGACTTCCCAGTACCGCAGGGCTCATCTGCTGGAGCGCGATGCCAACCCTCGCGAGTATACCCACCTGCCCCATTGATGCCACAAAATTTTCGGCACCTTTTACTGCGACTGCATTATTTTGCGCAGGCGCACCATACAACGCAACCACCAGCGAAACCGGGCGACCATTCATAGTGCCGTCAACCGTCGCGAACCCAACGTCTTTATATTCACTTCTCATAATATTATCTCGATGAGCAGGCGAACTCATCCATGCGTTAACGACGGTCTGGCTAGACGTAAAATTACGAGCAAGGTTTTCGCCCGCGTAGCTATAGTTATAATCTGTTTCAGCGAACCATTGCCATGGCTGCGTGCCGTCGGGCGAAGTGTGGGCCCAGTACTGCTTGGCGAGCATGTCTTTCGCTTTGAGATATGCCGCTTCCGACAATCGAGTGTCGAGTGTGAGTGGCGCAAGGCTCGCCTTTTCGCGCTCACGGTTTGTACCGGCGAGTAACGTTGGCGCATTGATAGAAGCCTCGTCGCCTAGGACACTCCGAAACATACCCATACTACTGACAAACTGGGCCGCAACGACGGCAACCAATATTGCCAAAAGTCCGTAGCGACGAATAAGATGCGGCTTAAACTGGTTGGCCTTGTGTGGCACGAGCGCAAGTTTAGCGTGCTTCGTGGTGGTGCGACGAATTTTTGCAGGCAAACCAATCTGTTTATGTTTTGTGGCCATTTGCTTTAAGTATACCAATATAACGCAAAAAAGCGATTACGCCATGTGGCACACGCGTAATCTTACGATAAGACTACACTTCCTGATGTGCTAAAGAATGTTTAGTAGGCTTAATAACTTTAAAAATTGCTCGTATCATCGAGAAACAAACGGACTATCTTTAATGTAAAAACGCCATGGCATATCAACATTACGTGAGATTCCAATTCGAGTGGTTGTGACGGTTTCGGCAGGTGCACCACTCTTGTTAATCACAAGTCTGACTTCGCCATCACTCAAATCGACTCCATTTTGTTCTTTATTTATCGCAAGCGCTTGGCACAGCTTTGCTGGACCATTTGTGAGCTCGACACCAGCCCGGCCACGTCGTTGCTTCATGAAATCTATTCCTTTGAGTGGCTCTATGGCACGGATCAATACGGCCGCACCATTACCAATTTCTCCTACAACGATATTGCAACAATAATGCATACCATACGTAAAGTATATGTAGAGATATCCAGGTGGACCAAACATAACTTGCGTACGTGGAGTCTCTCCGCCGTAGCTGTGACTCGCCGCGTCGGTTTGGTCGTAGGCCTCGGTCTCGACGATCTTGCCCCTCAGTACTCGGACCCCTACTCGCCTTTCGATGATGCAACCAAGCAAATCTGGCGCAACCTCATGGGCAGGTCGCGTCAGAAAATTTGCTAGGTTATTTTTCCTACTCATCTCCGTAAATTATCAATTTTCTATTATCTTAAATTGCTTACTACTCTCGAAGCATGACATGTAAAACTTACGGGTCATGCCTTCTCAAGTGTAACTATTAAATTCTCGTCTTCAACTTTTACAGTGGTTGTGTAAGCGTAGCTCTCGGCACCAACTGATGACGCGAGTGTTTCGACAGCTATGGCATTTTGGTGTTCGCTAATAGCTTCCGCGAGCGTTCCCGCCGCCTGAAGTCCGAGCTTAATTCGATCGTCGACGTTAAGACCCGCATCTTTTCGAGCAGACTGCACATGACGCACAATCTCTCGCATGAGTCCTTCTCTTTTAAGTGCTGGAGTCAGCTCAAAATCAAGCGCCAAAGTGTCGCCTTGGATAACTTTTTTGACATTGAGCTCATCCGTAAGAATGTCTTCGAAGTTCACAAACTCACCCAGTGTCGGTACTGTCACACTCGCGAGCGGCTGACGGATTTTGATGCGCTCTTTCGCGCGCAAGCTAAGAGCTTGGTTGACGTATTCACGCACCTGCTCCATGTCTTTGACAACTAGTTCATTTACTCGACCAGCCGACAGCCAATCTTTCAAATGAATCGATTCTTCATCGCCAGTTAAATTGTGATACAACTCTTCAGCGAGAAATGGCGTAAACGGTGCCAGTACATATGACAAGCGCACTAATACATAATGAAGTGTTCGGTATGCCTGTTCTTTGTCTCCGTCGTCTTCCGACTTCCAAAAACGACGTCGACTACGGCGAACATACCAGTTACTAGCATCATCGAGGAAAGGCAAGATCGGGCTGATCGCATCTGGAATATTATACGCATCGAGGTTTTTTTCGACGTCTGCCACCAACTGATGCAAGCGCGATATAATCCAGATATCGAGTGGGTTCGAGCAACCCTCTAGTGGATCTGTTAGTTTGCCGTCGAATTCCCAACCGTCTACTTCGGCGTACATCGTGAAAAAGTCGTACATGTTCCATATCATGCCAAGTTTGCGTGCGACGTCGCCGACTTCTTTATCCTGCAACGCAAAATCTTCTCCGTTCAACAGCGGGCTCGATAATAACAAAAAGCGTAGTGAATCGGCGCTAAATTTGTCCATTAGCTCGTTTGGATCGGTATAGTTGCCGTACGATTTGCTCATTTTACGACCATCGTTGCCAGCAACATTTCCAGTGACGATGACGTTTTTAAACGAGTTTTCACCGAACAGTGCCACGTTCATGGCATGCATATAGTAAAACCACGCACGCACCTGGCCGATATATTCGACGATGAAATCACCAGGGAAATTATCTTCGAACTTCTGTTTGTTTTCGAAAGGATAATGGAACTGGGCAAACGGCATACTCCCCGCCTCAAACCAACTATCCATCACTTTGTCGATGCGTTTGTATTCTACGCCGTCAATCGTGAATGTGACATCATCGATCCATGGGCGATGGTAATCATCCAGCTCTTGTCCGGAAAGTTCTTTGAGTTCTGCGTAACTACCGACAACTATCACATGCTCTTTATCATCCTTATCAATACCTTTCCAGACAGGCATCGCCGTTGCCCAAAATCGGTCACGCGATATATTCCAATCTGGCGCTGATTCGACAGTCTTAGCAAACCGTCCATTTTTGACGTGCGCCGGGAACCAGTTGATATTGCCATTTTTTTCGAGCATTTTTTCGCGCTGACCTTCGATATCCATAAACCAGCTGGGGTGTGCGCGGTACATCAATTTCGTACCACAACGATGGCAGTGCGGGTAGCTGTGTTTTATGTAATCAATTTTCCAAACGATACCGGCTTTTTTCAGTCCTTTTGCAATTTCTTTATTACTCGTCCATACATTCAGTGGTTCGCTCGAATCAAGCCATGGCAAGTATTCGTATAATTGATCTGCGACTGGTTTGTAGTAATTGCCGTTTTCGTCTACCGCATGAAAACCAGAAACATTGTTTGTTTCCGCAAGCGAGTAATCTTCTTCCCCGTAATTTGGCGCAATATGAACAATGCCGGTTCCGCTGTCGGCGCTCACATAGTCTGCTTCAAATACCTTGTACATTTGCTGATCGACGGCGTACGTCGTTTTACTGTTAACCCGTTTTGCGTTTTTCCCAACTGGATTTTCGGCCATGCCTTTGGGGATAGGGAGCACTGGATGATACGCGAGTCCGACTAATTCAATACCCTTTATGTCATTTCCGGTCGTATACTTCAGAGGCTGTTTTTTATCATCTATAAGTACTTTTTCGACAAGTTCTTTTGCGAGTATGAATGTTTCTCCGTCACTGAGCGTTGCTTCAACATAGACAAGTGCCGGGTTAACGGCAAGTGCAGTGTTTGCAGATAATGTCCATGGTGTGGTTGTCCATGCAAGTAACGTCCTGCCATCCTTTAGCTTGAACTTTACATACACGCTCGGATCAGTAACGTCTTGATAGGCGCCGGCGTCCATCGTCACTTCGGCTTTTGAAAGCGGCGTTGCATCGAGCGTACAATACATTAGTACCTTCTCGCCTTCGTAGATTTTGCCCTTTTCGTAGAGTGTTTTAAACGCCCACCAGATACTCTCCATGTATTCTTTGTCCATGGTTTTGTATGCACCCTGAAAATCAACCCAACGACCAATACGATCGACAGTGTCTTCCCAGGCGCTACTGGTTTCGAGCATGTTTGCGCGAGTGGCCGTGATATATTTTTCGATGCCGTATTCAATCACCTCTTGGCGCGAATGGATGCCCAGTTTCTTTTCCGTAAAGCGTTCCGCCGGTAGTCCATGTGCATCCCAACCCCACACACGTTCGACACGTTTTCCTTTCATCGTCTGATAGCGAGGAATGGTATCTTTAACGATCGAACTAAGGAGCGTCCCGTGGTGCGGCACACCGGAAATAAACGGAGGGCCATCGTAGAACACATATGACTTATCTTTCGAGCGGTTCTCGACCGATTTTTCAAATGTCTTGTCTTGTTTCCATTTTTGGACCCAGTCTTTTTCGTATTCTAGTGCTCGTCTACGTGTATTTGCTTTGAACTTCATGATTGTAACTCCTTATATCGAAAACAGTTTTTTGTGTGGTCATTTACCATGCCAGTTGCTTGCATAAAGGCGTAGCAAATCGTACCGCCAACAAACGTAAATCCAGCTTTTTTAAGCGCCTTACTCATAGCATCTGAGTATTCCGTATGCGCAGGGATTGTGTCTTCAGACACACGGGGCACATGGGCGATATTCTGCGCAAACTCCCACAAATAGTCTGTAAATGTGCCGCGTAGTGTGATCATCTGCTGGGCCGCGCGCGCGTTCTTTCGAGCGCTGTGTATCTTGAGTCGATTACGAATTATCCGGCTGTCGTCTCGCAGTGCTTCGAGTTCGGTGTCTGTCATCGCTGCAACTGCGGCGATATCAAAATTATGAAACGCCTCCCGATACCCTTCTCGCCTGTTGAGAATCGTAGACCACGATAGTCCGGCTTGTGCGCCTTCGAGAATCAAAAATTCAAACAACTTCGTATCGTCGCGCAGCGGCGTACCCCACTCCGTATCGTGATACTGCTGCATCGCTTCACTTGATTGTGCCCAGTTGCATCGCATACTCAAACCTTTCGCATCCTTATATTTTATAAACAAAAAATCACCTCTTCTGAATGTCAGAACCCTGATATGGGCGTTACCATCTGACTTCCAAAAGAGGTGATTCTTTTAGCACTTATTTGTCGCGTATGTCGCTCGCGTGACGGCGGATTCTACTGAGCATAGGCTGTTCTTTCCGCGACTCGTGGGTGATAACCACTCAAACGTCTACTCCTACTGTAGCAGTTTGCAAGTATATTATCAATCGCTGCGCTTTGGTGGTAGCGGAAAAAGCTTACTCGTACGTCGCTTGTATTCCGCCCAACCTTTGCGTCCTTCAAAATGTCGTTCAGTTAGTGGAACACCGGAAATGTACACAAGAAGTATAGTAATGGTCAGCGGCCCTATGAGCGAAAGCCACCATAAGGCGGGGGCAGCCGCGCATGCAACCGCATATATTCCCCACCACTGGGTAATTTCGCCAAAATAGTTTGGATGACGCGTGTATTTCCACACACCAGACTCCATGAGTCTGCCTTTGTTGTCAGGCTTTGCGATAAATTGCTTCAGTTGATAATCGCCGACCGCTTCGAAATAGAATCCCACACACCACACTATCAACCCGACCCATGCGAGCAGCGAGACGTCTGCTACACCCTGACTCAGTGCGATTATCGCAGGCGTACAGATAACAACCGCGAGTACCGCCTGCACCACGAATACCTTCAGGTACATATTCACTGCCACTCCACCTGGCTTTTTGGCATATTTTTTGCGCATGTCGGCGTACCGATGATCTTCGTGCGCCGTACGAGACCACCGCTGATAAATATGGAGTGCAAGGCGAAATCCCCACGCAAACACGAGTAGTAGCACGAGCGTAGACAGAAACTCATTAAACGTCCGTTCACTTGCCATGAAGACCGTCGTCACTATCACGATACACGACAAACCCCATGCGATATCGATCATGTCGTATCGGTTTTTTATGCGTGCAGCAGCAAATACCAGTGTCATCAACGCTAGGCTAGCTAGCAAGCTGTGCCCGTAAATAATGACGATGTCCATTGAGTACCTCCCGCTTTAAGCGAACAAGCCGTCGCCAAATTTGAGTATGACAAGCGCAATCATCAAGACAAACCAACTTGCAATTATCAGCTGGTAGTAGCCTTTGTCGAGGAATTTTTTGAGCGGTGCAATGACATTTCCGGGCAGCTCAAAGGTATTACGACGAATCGTATAATACGTCGACGCCGCAAGAAGCATAGTCATACTAAAGGTGACTATTAGGCACCATGGACACAAAATTTGTATCACGTAGACACTGTTGAAAAACAGCCAATACGCAAATCCCGTCCAAAACAAAATACCGAGCTCCATGCCAATCGCAAACCAACGAGGAAACGCCACGCGGCTTAAGCCAAGTAGCGCGATCATGATGACCACAGGAAAGCCCATGAGTCCGATAAACATATTCGGAAAGCCAAACGCTGTCGCCTGCCCTGTCTTCATCACTTCTCCGCAGTTGAGCACTAGATTGATAGAGCAGCTCAGTACAGCATCGGGGTTTTTAAGAAGCAAGACTTCTTCTACAGACAATACAAAACTTGCAATAAGCCCAATAATACCAAACACTAACATCACGACAAACAACGTGTGGTGCGGAGACTCCTTACCTTGTAGTTTATCTTTGATGTTATTCAGCATTGTCATAATAACTCAATTCGTTTATAAGTGGCAGTGGTAATCCACGCCACATGTTTTGCATGCCACCTTGTGTACTAATAGCCACAACAGTTGGATACTCAACAATGTCATAGGTTCGGCAAAAATTTGCCCCCTCGGGCTGATCTGGGTCAATGGCTTCTAGCTCGCGCCCGGTCTGTCGTTCGTAATCACGGCGAAAATCGATCACGCTACGCGCATGATCGCTTTCTTCACGGTAGACAACTACAACTTTCATGCAGCCTCCTGCGCTTCTCGCTGCTTGCGACGTGACACCAGTATCGACTCAAATTCGTCGAGTGTCTTAAAGTCGTGATACACACTTGCGAAACGCACGTAGGCAACTTCGTTTTTGTCGGCTAATTTATCCAGTACGATATCACCAATCGCCCTCGACGCAACTTCCGGTTCGCCCAGCGCATATACAGAATCTTCGATGTCGTTAATCATACGCTCGACTTCTATTTCAGACTTAAAGAATTTTCCAACAGATTGCTTAATGGCAGTCGCAAGTTTTTCTCTGTCAAAAAGTTCACGTCCACCGTTTTTCTTGATGACGGCAAGGTTTGGCTTTTCTATACGCTCATACGTGGTAAAGCGATATTTTCCATCGAGTGTCTCGCGTCGACGACGAATTGTTTTGCCATCGCTCACCTCTCGAGACTCAAGTACTTTGCTGTCACCGATACGATACTGCTGCGTATTCATCTTGCGTATCCTTATTCGTCTGATTTACTTTTTTTGCGGCGGCGAAGAAATGCCGGCATGTCAGACTCATCGTCTTCTTCTACTGGTGCGGGTTGATCCCAAATATTCTGTGGAGTGTCAGACGCAAATTCCGCAGCAGCGTCGGTCTGGTCAAGATCCATGTTTACACTGTCTACAGCAGCCGCTTCGTCGAGGCCAGAAAGACGCTCTGGAGCTTGCTGTTCAACAGTAGTAGCACGAGCAGCACCAAGTGCAGAGACTTGTTCGTGGAAATATTCGCTATCAAACCCGGTTGCAATCACTGTAATAATCAACTCATCTTCGAGCTCAGGCTTGAGCGTTGCGCCGAATATAATATTTGCATCTGGTGACACAGCGCTAGTGATAATCTCTGCCGCCTCTTGGATCTCAGACATACTCATGTCGTAACCACCGGTCACATTAAAGAGTACTCCCTTAGCACCATCGATCGACACTTCGATAAGTGGTGATTCAATTGCCTGCTGTGCAGCAAGTGAGGCACGCTCTTCGCCGTTTGCTCGACCAATACCCATCAGTGCTGAACCAGCGTTGCTCATGATAGCTTTAACATCAGCAAAGTCGAGGTTGATCAAGCCGTGTTCAGTGATAAGCTCGGAGATACCCTGTACGCCCTGACGCAACACATCGTCGGCAATCTTAAACGTTTCAAGTAGTGGTGTACGGCGATCGATAGTCTGGAGCAAGCGATCGTTTGGAATAGTGATAAGTGTATCAACTTGTCGGCCGAGATGAGCAATCGCCCATTCTGCATTTTGTCGACGCTTTTCTCCCTCAAAGCTAAACGGCTTCGTGGCAACGCCAACTACAAGAATACCAAGTTCGCGAGCGATTTCTGCAACCACGTGGCCGGCTCCCGAACCAGTACCACCGCCTGCACCGATAGTGACAAATACCATGTCGGCGCCAGCGAGCGCTTCTTTGATCTCTTCGCGAGATTCACTTGCCGCACGCTCACCCACACTTGGGTCTGCACCTGCACCAAGTCCACCAGTCGCATCTTTTCCAAGATGGATTTTTACGTCTGCTTTTGAGTTATGGAGCGCCTGAGCGTCCGTGTTCATTGCAATGAACTGTACGCCATTTAGGCCAGCTTCTTTCATGCGGTTAACCGCTGAGCCACCAGCACCGCCAACACCAACTACTTTGATGCTTGCAAACGTCTGGACTTCACTTGGTTTTACTTCGGGCATCTACGTACTTCTCCCCCTGGTTCTATAATCTTTATCTAGTATATCACGTCACAGTGCGCGTTCAAGCATCGCAACAGATGCTATGCACGAAAGCGATCTAAAAACTTGTTCACGAAACCTTTTGCCTGCGACGCACTTTGCTTTACGCCGTGGCTGCTAGCTTGCTTTCTGTGTGCTTGTGAAGGATTTTCAATATTGAGCATGTCGCTAAACATCAGGCCAACAGCCGCTGCAAACGATGGATTTTCAAGTTGATCGGCAACACCGCCAAAGCCTTTTGGTTTGCCGATGCGAGCTGCGAGTTCGAGTGTCTGCTTGCTATATTCCACCAGACCCTTAAGCCTAGCGCCGTCACCTACCAATACAACGCCATTTGGCAATTTGCCTTTACGCCCCGCTTTTTTGAGTTCGCTGTTGATTTTATCAAAGAGCTCTTCAAGTCGCGCTTCGACTATTTCGTCGATGTCAGTTACTTCAAACTCAAACGTTTCTTTTTCGTGCTTAATTGAAACTTTTTTACTATCACGGCCCGTCACGGCAGATGCATGTTGAAGTTTTACTTGCTCTGCGATTTCCGGATCTGTCTTGAGTCCGATCGCAAGGTCGTTCGTAATATTGTTGCCACCGACAGGAATCACAGAAGTGTATTGCAAGTCGCCCTCTTCGTAGATAGCGATACCCGTAGTAGAACCGCCGAAATCTATGACTGCGACACCATTTTCGAGTTGCTGCTCGTTGAGTACCGCACGTGCCGCAGCGACTGGGCTTGGTACGAGTGCGTGCGGATGCACAGAAGCCTGTTCAGCAGCTTTCTGCAGGTTTGCAACATGTGGTGCAAGCGCCGAGACGACATTTGCATTTATCTCAAGTCGCGTACCCACCATACCTATCGGATCTTTGATTCCGTCTTGGCCGTCGAGTCGATAACTAAACGGCACTAAGTCGAGAATCTCTCTATTTGCTGGCACCTTGCCAGTAGTAGCAACATCTTCGAGTCGTGCAGTATCTTCCGCACTCACCTCTTGACCTGACATACCAATTGCGATCATGCCGTCGGCTTTTGTGCTGAGAATATGTGCGCCGTTGATACTCAAGGTCGCTTCGTTCACTTGATAGCCGCTCATGCGCTCTGCTTCACCAAGTGCATCATCTATAGCTTTGCTCGGACCCTGTAGATTGACGACTACACCCTTTCGCATACCGCTATTTGAGACTTCACCCACTCCTACGATAGTCGGTGCGCCAGTAGATGCATCGACGTGTCCTACGACGCATCGAATTTTATTTGTGCCTATGTCAATACCAACGGCATAACGAGAAGTGTCTTGCATGTAGTATAGTATAGCGCTTATGCGGGATTTTGAATAGGTTTTATATGCAAGCATCTTGTACATCTCACGTAAAAAGCATATGCTAAAGATGCTTAATAAGATGTAGTGATAAAAATACAGGAATACTCATGCACAACACACGCAGCACTGGTTTTACGGTTGTCGAATTAATTGTCACTATTGTGGTGATTGGTATCCTAGCTGCAATCGTCATTGTGAGCTATAACGGCATACAGACAAGGGCCACTAACACTTCTCGTGCAACAGAGGCGCATAAATATGCCGATCTGATATCTCTCTACAGATCAACTATGCGCAAATTTCCAGCCTCGCCGGATGTCCCCGGCATCCCTCCTGGCACGTACTGCCTAGGTACAGGCTTTCCACAGTCCCCCATTAACTCTAGTATGCGCACATGTCGCAACTGGACTCAAACACCGGGCACAAGCGAAACACCGACAGAAGCATCGAGTGCGCTGCTCATGCAAGAGCTTGCAAAAGTAGGTGATGTGACTAGCGGCAACCACAACAACACATCCGATCCTGTGATCGGTCCTTATATTCAAATTCACAACGATAGAGTTGTTATCACTACGATATTATCTGGAAAAACCCAAGCCGTCTGCGATGAATTCAAAGTAAAGCTTGATACAACAAACCCCGACGACGCAGGATGGGATGGCTACGCGGCAATCGGAAGACCATTGCAGAGTTGCGGCATCATCATCGACAGGTAGTTATGAGACTTGGTGTTTTTGATAGTGGCATTGGAGGCGAGGCAGTGGCTGCAGCACTTCGCATCACATTCCCTCAGGCAATTATCCATACGCTCAACGACCGCCAGCATGTCCCCTACGGCAACAGGTCGCCGGATGAGGTGCGAACACTTACAGAAAATGCCATTGAGCCTTTTCTCGCTGGCGCCTACGATGTCATCATACTTGCCTGCAATACCGCGACCGCACTGGCTTTAGAGTATTTACGCACTACATATCCCGATCAAAAATTCATCGGTATTGAGCCGATGATTAAAACAGCCGCCACCCTGACAAAATCTGACGTAATCGCAGTATGCGCTACCCCCGCAACCCTGGCTAGCCGACGCTATGCAGCGCTTGTGCGGCGGCATGGCGCTCACTTATCAATCCTCGAACCTGACTGTAGCGAATGGGCGTATCTCATCGAAAATAATCAAATCAATCAATCACATATCAAGGCCATCGTTGACGATATGTGCGACAAAGGCGCGGACGTCATAGTACTAGGTTGTACTCACTATCATTGGATAAAAGAGCTTATCGAGCAACTTGCAAATGGACGAGCAACTGTCATAGAGCCGTCAGAAGCGATCGGCAGACGCGTGTCACAACTACTCGGGGCGTGATTGCTCAAGCTCACTCAAGGCGACAACCACCTGCTCAATAGCATGCTGGCCCATAGGGCTTATGGGGTACACCCCAAACCTCACAACATGAAAGTTAGAATCATCTCGCCAATCTAGTGCGTGCGCAAGTGGCTCTCTGCCTCTAAAAGTCAGGAGATGTAGCCGTAGTTGCACGCCCTAAACATAGAGTCTGCTCGCGCTGCAGCCAGCCCCAATCCTTCTCTAACAGATGTAAAGAACTCTGCCACGCTGCGTTCTATTTCCGCTTCTTCTTCACCGCCAGTTGTAAGGCGAACGGGAGGCGGAATTTCAATAATTTTCGACAACTCAATCATCACTACACTATAGCACGCGAAATTTACACTTTTGTTAGGATCTCTGCGCCGTCCTCAGTGATTAATACCGTATGCTCAAAATGTGCCGCGAGGCTTCCGTCGCGAGTTGAAATCGTCCAGCCATCTTCTTCGCTCGTCACAACCCGATCACCGCCGAGCGTTGCCATAGGTTCGATTGCAACAGTATCACCTGCACGAAGTATAGTGCCCTTGCCACGTGTTTTGTAGTTCGGTATATCTGGCGGCATATGCATTTCCAGGCCGATACCATGGCCCACTAAGTCACGAACAATACCAAGCTTTCCTTTGCTGAGTACGGCTTCTACTGCTGCGCCAATCTCATTTGTCGTCGTACCGTCACCGTGAATCGCATCTATCCCCGCATACAAACTACGTTCTGTTAGATTGATGAGATGTTTTTTTGCACCACTTGGCTGCTCACCTATCACCATAGTAAACGCACTGTCGGTTTTCATGTCTTTATACGTTATCACGAGGTCGAAACTTACCACGTCTCCGGCCTCAAATACATAATCGGTCGGCACGCTATGTACAACTTCTTCGTTGGTACTTATGCAAATGACACCTGGAAAGTTGGGTACTGGTTCGCGATATGTCGGCGTAGCACCGTATAGCTTGATTTTTTCGGTAACAAAATCATTGATATCCAATTCTGACATACCCGGCTGCACATGCGCGCGAATATCGGCGAATATGCACGCAAGTATCGCGCCGCCGTCGCGCATCGCTTGTAGTTGTTCTGGGGTTTTACGGCCAGTGATTGGATTGGCCACAGCTTACACCAGTCCGTTTGCTTCTATTTCTGCATACAGCCGGTCGTGCACTTCTCCGGCCGAACCGGTGCCATCGAGGTGTACAATTTTCATACCCTCCTCGGCAAATGTACCGAGAACGGGATACATTTTTTGGCGGTAAATATTCATACGCTTCGCAATAGTTTCAGGCGTATCTTCCATGCGCGCACGTTTTTCGAGGCGTTTCATAATTTCTGACTCTGGCACCTCGAGCACAACCACAAGATCTATAGATTCTTTGTGATCTTCCATATAGTCGGCCAGCCATTCTGCCTGTTCTTTTGTACGGGGGAATCCGTCCACAATCACTCGAGGAAAGTTTTTGTCGTGTGCATCACGAATAGCCGTATCAAATACGTCGTAGGTCAATTCGTCGCTGACTAGTTCGCCGCGCTTGAGTACTTTGATAACTTCTGCATCGCTGCTATCGCGCAACATATGACCAGTACTGAGCCATTTCCAGCCTTGGCGGACTGCCAACATTTGCCCCTGCATACTTTTACCGGCGCCAGTCGGGCCAAACAGTAAAATCATTCTGAAATCTTTTCCCTTCTTTTTGTATAAGTGTATGTTACGAGTGTAACAATTCTTTGACGACTCGCGCAACTGTTGCGCCGTCAGCAGTATTGCCTACTTTGGCTTTGACGCCGCCAATTACCTGACCCATCAAGCTTGGACCTACGTTGTCCATGTTTTCAATGACAATCTTGGCGATATCTCGAATCTCGTCTTCACGAAGCTGCTGCGGTAAATAGGTACTCAATACAGCTATTTCCTTCTTTTCTTCATCAGCAAGTTCAGCACGGTCGTTTGCTTCGTATAATTTCACACTTTCATGGCGTTTTTTGACTTCACGTGCAATAATCTTTTCGATTTCCGCATCGCTTAGTCCTGTTTCGCGCTTACCAGTAGCCACCTCTTCATTAAGAATTGCAGCCTTGAGGTTGCGTAACACATCGCCCTCAAAACGATTGCCGCCCAAAAGAGCGGCTTTCATATCGTTTTGGATTGTATCCTTGAGAGCCACTAGGCTTAGCGCACTCCCAGGCGCATTTTCTGCATCTTGTCGGCTTTGCGCTCTTTGCGAATAATCGCTTTCGAACGGCGTTCAGTCTTGCTAAGAGGTTTGCTAAATCGCATTGAAGACTTAGCCTCTGCAAGAACACCGCTTTGCAGCACTTTGCGGTTGAAACGACGAATAATATTCTCGTTTGCTTCCTTCTGATCTTTTCGTGTAACTTGTACCATATCGTCAACTATTGTAACAGAGATATATTCATCGTGCAACTATTACCGAGGTACCCCTAGCCTGGCGGTGTGCATCACACTAAAGGAAGGGTTGCCATGCGTCATTGGAGTAGAGCCAATCACGAGCAGATCCGCTTTGAATTGTCGAACCGGCACTCGCACAAATACCAGTACTTCCTCCTGTGTAGGCGTAGCTTGCTTTTCTAACCGTACCGTTTCTATTTTCAATCACACTACCCGACTTACTTGCCGCAACT
>LCPR01000012.1 GCA_001003725.1 Candidatus Saccharibacteria bacterium GW2011_GWC2_48_9 | reverse complement strand
CAGCCACTGGCGAAAGTCAATCAGCAAGACCCACGGTTAACTGAGCAATTCAATCTGGTATTCGGTGGAAGCGAAATGTGTAAAGCGTTTAGCGAGCTTAACGATCCAGTTGATCAATTGCATCGTTTTAAAGAACAGCAGGCTATGCGAGATGCTGGCGACAGTGAAGCGCAGATGCTCGATATAGACTATGTTGAAGCACTCGAATACGGCATGCCACCGGCCTGTGGCCTTGGCTACAGCGAGCGCGTATTCTGGAGTCTCGAAGGTATTCCTGCGAGGGAAGGTGTGCCGTTTCCGCAACTGCGAAACGAAGTCGACGAAACGACCAAGGCTATTTATGCTGACTTGGAGCTGTAGGTGGGCGACTGTGAGGTTTGCGCACTCAATACACACAACGACCCTAGGCTAATTTTGTTTGAAAACATTGACTGGGTGATTGTGCTTCGCGAAGACGATCAGCAATATTTAGGCAAGAGTGTGGTGAGCTGCAAACATCATATACCGCATGTTGCGGATATGACAGACGAACTGTGGCAAACTTTTGCAGAGTGCACGAAGTGGTACGAACGCCGGGTTAGCAACGTGTTTGAACCGGCAAACTACAACTGGCAGTGTCTCATGAATCTTGGCGCAGCCGTAGGGGTAACGCACGTGCATTGGCATGCGACGCCGCGATACGATAGACCTGTGACATTCGAGGAAACTGTCTTCAGGGACCAGCGATGGCCGAAATCGGCTCGGCCAATGGAAGATCATCGCGCTGTCGAACGTTCACTCGCGTATGCAATCGCAAAAAAGATTCGCGGGTCGTAAGTGGCAAATTACAAAGGTCACATTGCAGGAGGGTTAGTGGCTGGTGTTGGATATGCACTTGTGATGACAGCCGTGCCTGTTGAGCGTTTGGCGGAGTATGCGCAGCTGCTCGACGACTGGCAAGCTATGGCTGCAGTGTTTGTTGTTGCGATGTTATTTGCACTGTTTCCAGATGTCGACACCAACTCAAAGGCGCAAGATATCTTCTATTGGCTCGTGTTTGTTGTCGACGTACTGTTGATATGGAATGGCTATCTTGCTGCTGCGGCGTTTCTCGGCCTAATTGCTATGCTGCCAATACTCGCGCATCACAGAGGCTGGACGCACGCCAAATGGGCTATGTTTGTCGTGCCACTGCCAATTGTGTTGGTGCCGTTACTCTACAGCGATACGTTGCTACCTATAGCAGTGGTGTATTATGGTGCCGCGGTTACCGGCTACTTTAGCCACCTGCTACTCGACGGTTTGATATGGAAACGCTTTCGCATCAAGAACTAAGAGAAGATTGCTATATAATAGAAGTAGATAAGGGAGACGATATGAAACTTGCAGTTATAGTCGGAAGTTTACGCCATAGTTCACACAATCTTACACTAGCGCGTGTACTCGTAGAACGTTTGCCTGCGGATACCGAAACAACATGGGTCGATCTACGGGACGTACCTTTCATGAACGAAGATCTAGAGGCAAATGTGCCTAGCAGTGTCGTGCGGGTTGCTGATCAGGTATTGCAGAGCGACGGCGTACTGATTGTTTCCCCGGAGTACAATCGCGGCATACCTGCGGTCACAAAAAACATTATCGACTGGCTGAGCCGAGGTAGTACGGGTAATGTACTCAGAGCTAAGCCTGTCGCTATCGGAGGTATTTCTACCGGACCAATCAAGACATTGGTTATGCAGTCACAGTTGCGACCTGTACTCGCTCATGTCGGGGCAGTTGTGCTTACTTCACCGGTGCTAGCTCTGAGCGTAGGCGAAGATAACATGACAGCTGAGGGTGTGGTGAGCGAAAAGACTAGTCTTCATTTCGATGAGTTTACTCGCGCGTTACTCGCGCATGTTAGTCTCTACTCGGAGGCGCAGCGATGAAGCTGATATATCTTTTTGTAGCTACTTTGGTTGCGAGCGTATTATTGACATCTAGCGCGACGCAGGCCGCAGTGAACGATTTTGAAATTACTCGCTACGATATGAAGCTTGAACTTGCTCGTGATAAAGAAAAGCGCTCAACACTGCGTACCTCCGAAACTATCATGGCTAATTTCCCTGCGAAAGATCAGAATCGCGGCATAGAGCGTGCGATACCAAAAGAATACAACGGTCATGGGGTAAGTCTCAATATCGAGTCGGTGACCGACGAGACGGGTGCGTCCTTGGAGTATTCGACGAACGATGACGAAAACGGCAATAAAATAGTGCGAATTGGCGATGAAGATACATATGTGCACGGTAAGCAGACATACGTGTTGACGTATACGCAGCATGACGTCACAAAAGAAGCCGATGGACTTGCTGAGTTTTACTGGGACCTTAACGGTACTGGCTGGAAGGTGCCGATCCGAGAATTTAGCGCAAAGCTGAAAGTGTCGGATGAACTAATGGGCGCGTACCGGCAATCTGCTTGCTACCAAGGCGGTGCGGGCGCAGATGATCGCTGTGAACTGCGAGAGGGTGAATCGGGAAGTTATAGCGTGTCGGCAGGTGGCTTGCTCGCTGGCGAAAATGTCACGGTTGCACTCGGGTTTACTAGTGGTACATTTGCGCCGTACGAACAGTCGCTCGCAGAACGACTCGCGAACATCTGGATCATTGGTCTTATTGTAACTGGCGTGGTGGGTCTTGGGTTGATGATATACGCCTCGGTGCGCTGGTCATCGTGGAAAAATCGCAAACGAGAAATTGGCACGGTTGTCCCTGAATACATTCCGCCAAGTTCGGCGAGCGTGACGACAAGCGCGGAGGTGCTTGATGCACCGCGCACCGTTTTGTCGGCTCAGCTGATCGATTTGGCGGTGAGGCATTACCTCAAAATTTACGAGACAAAAGAAAAATCAGCATGGATGCCTGCCGAATATACGCTCGAGATAGTTAAAGATATCACGTCGCTGCGGCCAGAAGAGCAAGAGTTGCTGCGAGATTTATTTGAGAATGAAGTGAACGTGGGGCAAAAGCTCGAAATGAAAAAATTGCGCAACAATACTTCGCTATACACACGCATGCAAGACAATCCAGAAAAACTACGCAAACTAGTGCGAGGGGAGTACGGCTTGCGGCAGCAGAAGCCAGAACAAACCAAATGGTTCACGAAGCTATTTTGGTGGATGTTCGCATTTTCACTGATAACACTGTCGCCGGTACTGTTGTTGTTGGCGGTAAGTGTCTACGCACTTGGACGTACTCTATGGCCACTGACCGACGAAGGACTAACGCTCCGTCGCTATCTAGAAGGGCTGAAGCTGTATATTGGCGTAGCTGAACAGGAGCGCTTAAAAATGCTTCAAGCACCAGAAACGGCCGAAAAGGTTGGTGGCGTGTCGAAAGAATCACCAGAAAAGCTCGTGAAGTTGTACGAGAAAGTGCTGCCGTATGCCATACTTTTTGGTCAAGAAAAAGAATGGGGTGCACAGCTGGGTCGCTACTATGAATCACTCCAGCAGCAACCTGACTGGTATGCGGGCAATTCAAACGCCGCGTTTACTGCAGTGGCTATGTCGTCGGCACTCAGTAGCTTTAATACAGCTACTTCATATACTTCGGCAAGCAGTTCGTCGGGCGGCGGATCTGGTGGTGGGGGGTCGTCTGGTGGCGGCGGCGGCGGTGGTGGTGGTGGTGGCTGGTAGCTGCGGCTCCAAGCGCCACTAAATAGGTTGAAAAAAACTGCACGAGTATATCCGTGCAGTTTTTGTAGTAAGTATTTGACTTTTCATAGTACCTTGTATAACATAGAACTATGACACAGAAACTTTCACGACATAATGACAAGAAAGGATATGGCGTATGAACGAGAGTGAACGCTACGCGGAGCAGCTTGCTACTCAGCTACGCAAGGGATTTTTGGCTTACTGTGTACTGAAAGTATGTTCGCACGAGCCAAAGTATACGAGCGACATCATAAAACGCCTGAGTGACGCAGAGCTAGTAGTGGTTGAAGGTACAATTTATCCGCTGCTGAGCCGCCTGCAAAAAGATGGATTATTAGCACATGAATGGCAGGAGAGCGAGCAAGGTCCACCGCGTAAATACTATAAGGTTACCCAGTTTGGCCTAGACGTGATGAATAATGTAACAGATAAAATAGCAGCGCTTAATAAAACGCTTAAGAAGTTATAGGAGAATAAATCATGAAAGAAATTACACGAATTCACCTCGCGGCAATACCATATAACATAGAGATTGGTGCAAAAAAAGAACTCGAGACGTATGTATCAGGAATCGAAAAAGCCTTATCTGCAGACGAAGATACATTGCGCGAAATCGAAGCGCGCATGATGGAGCTGCTGAGTGAGCGCGGCGTGTCCGGAGAAAAAGTCATTACTTCGGCTGATATAGCTGCTCTCAGAAACAGGCTTGGCGCACCCGGTGAATTTACCGATGAACCCGGACAGGCATTTACAGGGTCAAATAAAAAACGTTTACTTCGTGACGAGCAAAATGGCATGGTTGGTGGTGTGCTGGCAGGATTAGCCGCGTATAGCAATGTTGACGTGGTATGGTACAGGATTGCGTTTGTTGTCCTGGCATTTGCGTCGCTAGGTACGATGCTGCTTGTGTATGTACTGTTTTGGATTGCGATACCAGCGGCGCGTACGGCTGCCGAGCGTTTACAGATGCGTGGTAAAAATACATCACTCGAAAACATTCAGGCTGAAAGTAGCTACGATATTGAAAAGACTCCTGTGCACAAAAAGCCACTTGTTGTGTTACTCCGTATCGTCGGTGTGATAGGGCTTCTCGGTGTGCTATTTGGCGCACTGGCAACAGTAGCAGTTGCACTTGTTGCAGGTATTCCTACGTTTAGCGCAGATAACTGGATGTCAAGCGATGCACTTATGGCTGCGCTCATAGTTGGCGCAGTAAGTGGAGTGCTGCTCGCTGTACTTGCAGCGGTATTGGTCTACATGGTCGCTGCATGGAAAGCCTCGAAAACACTTATTGTCGTGAGTGCATGTACTATCGCTGCTGGAATATTGAGCTTTACTGGTAGTCTGGGGCTGCTCGCGTATGGAGCTAATCAATCAGAGCAGAAAGTTGCTGAGCACACAGTTGTACGACGCGAGAGTCTCCCTGAGCTAGAAGGGTCCGATAAACTACGCATAGATAATACTAACAGTATAGTCCGCTACAATGTTTCTGAAGGTGCACCGTATGCAGAGGTGCAGACGCTCCATTTGGACAAAACCGTTAAACTTCCCTTAGAAGTAGCAAAAAGCGGTCGCACTACTACAATTAAAATTGGTGAGCTGCCAGCAAGTTCGTGTAGTTCGTGGCTCGATGATTGTGCGCCAAGCCAGAGTACAGTCACTATTTACGGTCCAGAACTTTCGGCGCTTGACGTTGGCGACGCAGATGTGACCTATGAGGCAGATACTACACGGGCTCCGTTTGAAATAGTTGCCAACAAAGGTGCGGAGATTGCTCTTAGTGGACGTTTTGACTCCGTAGACATGTCACTCAGCGGCTCATCTGTATATGCTGCGGCTGCAGCAATCAGTAGCGCGGTAGTTTCAGTAGATGATGATTCAAATGTTTCGCTCGGCGTGATGAAAAGCCTGACACTTAAGGCGCCGAATGCGTGCGGTGCTGAAAGTAAAAGTGACATTGAATACGAACAAGCGACCGTTTTGACACTCAGTGGTGACACTGTCGCTGGTAGAGCCGACCAAGAGCTCCCTTGCGTTGCGCTTGAGACAACCGACGATAACTAGTGTGCATGTTATACTAATACGAGAAAAATACGAGAGGGGCCTGTAGAGATATGGAGTGGTGGCACGCGGTGCTATTGGGTGTGATAGAAGGAGTGACCGAATTTTTGCCGGTCTCGAGCACTGGACACCTTACGATTGCAGAAAAACTACTTGGGTATCAGATCGATGATCCGAGCGTCACGGCGTTCACAGCCATCATCCAGGTTGGCGCTGTGCTTGCAACTGTCATATATCTTCGTAGAGATATTTGGCGCGTGGTACAAGTTTGGCTGGGCTGTGCTGATAGGTTAGATACCAATTGGCGTCATAGGACTTCTTTTTAAGGATGAGATCGAAGGAGTGCTGCGAAGCTTATGGTTTGTAGCAGGTGCATTGATCGCGTGGAGTGCGGTGATGTGGTTTGCGGACCGCGCCGCTAAGCAAAATCGTGGCGAGCAAGATACCACTTGGAAAGACACGCTTATCATTGGTGTAGCGCAATGTCTGGCACTCATACCAGGTGTGTCACGATCTGGTGCTACGATGTCGGCAGGATTACTACGGGGGTTCGACCGTGTCACCGTCACGAGACTCTCGTTCTTTTTGAGTATACCGGCGTTAGTTGCCGCGGCAATTTTGCAGACTGTCACGCAATTCGACGAGATTAGTAATGGTGTCGGCTGGGGACCCACAATCCTGGCTACCGTAGTGACGTTTTTCGTTGCTTATGCGGCGGTAGACTGGCTACTCAAGTTTATAGCTAAGCACGACTATTCTGTATTCATATGGTACCGCGTCGTGCTTGGGGTTATCTTGATGGTATTGCTCTCGGCAGATATAATAGAACCAGTATAAAAGGAGGCGCATGATAGAAGTAAAAAGTCTGACAAAGACCTATGGGAAAAAGCAACACACATTTACTGCGCTCGACGACGTGAGTTTCACGATACCAGATGGCGCAAGCGTTGCGATTTTGGGCAAATCTGGGAGTGGTAAGTCGACGTTGATGCATGCGATGAGCGGGCTAGATCGTCCTCAGGTCGGCGAAGTTATCATCAACGGCGAAGATATCTTGAAGCTCAAGACAAAGGCAGTTGATAAGTTTCGTGCCACAAAGATGAGCTTTATTTTTCAGTCTTTTTTCGTGCAAGCAAATGAAACGTGTTTTGACAACGTGAGCTTGCCGCTTGAAATCGCAGGTGTTTCGCACGCAGAGCGTAAGAAAAAAGTTACCGCCGCTTTAGAGGCGGTAGAGCTCGGCGATAAGATTAAATCAAAGGCCAAAAATCTTTCTGGCGGACAAAAACAACGGCTCGCCGTAGCTCGCGCGATTGTTAACGAGCCAGAAGTGCTCTTTGCCGACGAACCTACTGGAAATCTCGACAGCACGACAGGCGACGTGATAGAAGATTTGTTGTTCGGGTATGCAAAACGCAACGGTATGACGCTTATCATAGTTACTCACGATGCAGACTTGGCGGCAAAGTGCGATATTGAAGTTCGTATCAAAGATGGCAAGATTGAATCAATTTCTGAGCCACGCAAAAAGGAAGTAACAAAACCAGCCCCTAGGAGGATCCAATAATGCGTTTACGCGATACTATACGTCGAGCCGGGCGAAGTTTAAAAAATGCCAAAGCGCGTACGTTGCTCACTAGTCTTGCAATTGGTGTGGGCGCATTTACGATCACACTCAGCCTTGCTGCGGGAACTGGCGGTAGAGAATACGCCGGGGATATCGTAAGTAGTAATACAAATGTTCGGGAACTGTATGTGCAGCCAAAACAAGATACGCAGGGCAGTGTTTCTGGACCACAAGAATATGATGATACTCCATCGATGTCGTTTGGCGGTGGGTTTAGTCTGAAGCTGCTCGAACAAGCTGATATCGATAAGATCACTGAGCTGGACAATGTAGAGTCTGTAACTCCTGTGTACAACGTAACCCCGAAGTATGTGACGCGTCAAGGTGAGAAGAAGTACCAGACTACCGTCGAGGCATTCTTGGGGACAATTCAACAAGAATATTTGGCTGGAAATGGCGATAACGTCACAGGCGAGACCGTTGTTATTCCAGATAGCTACCGTGAAGTGCTTGGTTTTGAGAGTGCACGGGCGGCAATAGGCCAGACAGTCGATATCGTTGTATCGCCTGTAGCAGCTGCAGGGGGCCTCCAGGACAAAACGTATTCACTAAAAATTGTAGGGGTGACGAAAAAATCTGATCTTGCCGCACTGAGCGGACAAAGCAGTCTTCAGGCATCTAACGATGTTGTAAAAGAAATGTACCAGTACGCACAGCAGGGTACCCCAATAGAAAACGCCTACATGGCCGCAACTGTACTTGCAACTAGCGAAGACGCAGTGGAGGATCTTAAGAAGAATATTAATGATCAGGGGTATGATGCACAGACCGCTGAAGACTTGATGAGTTTCATTTTCCAGTTTATCAATGTCTTGCAGGGAGTTTTGATTGGCTTTGGCGCGCTTGCAGTGTTGACGTCGATATTCGGTATCATCAATACGCAGTACATCAGTGTGCTCGAGCGCACGCAGCAGATTGGGCTCATGAAAGCACTCGGCATGCGACGTCGCGATGTCGGTCGATTGTTTAAGATAGAAGCGGCGTGGATTGGTTTTCTTGGTGGTGCGATAGGATCTGGACTGGCATTTGCAGTGGGTACCGCGGCAAACCCTTGGATTCGTGACGTATTGACACTCGGAGAAAAAACCAATCTACTGATATTTGAGCCGTGGACTTTTGCGGCAGTCATAATCGGGCTCATGCTTGTGTCGGTTGGCGCGGGAATCTTGCCAGCACGAAAAGCCGCGAAGCTTGACCCTATTGAAGCGCTACGAACCGAATAGCTCTTACTAAGAGTTGCAGTTGTTAACGACTTCGATATTGATATAGCGTTCATTTGCGCTATCGATAGGCCTATCTTCTGGATAGGCGAGGGGCTCTTCGATCGAGATGCGGTCTTCTGATACGCCTCGGTCGACGAGCTCCTGCTGAATTTTTGTAGCTCTATTTTGAGTAACTTGCGTGCGTTGCTCAACCGTATCTGCCTTGGCAATGAGGTAGCCTTGTACGATAAAGCTGTAATCTTTGGTAGAGGACTTGTCGTAAAAGTTTGCAATGCGATCGAGTAACCTTTTGCCGTTTTCTTGGCCAGCATATTCGGTGGTAGTGTCGTTGGCGAAAATCATCGTTGCTGCTCTAAATTTTCTCGCGTATAGGCTTTTTGAGTCAATGAAGGCAAGATCATCACGGGATAAGCAAAACTCATCGCTATCTATCGAGGCAACGTCCTCTTCTCCGTCTTTCGCGGGCACCGCACCAAGCTTATCTCCGGTGGAGAAAGCAGAGACACTCCCGCTCGACACGGCGATGCGCGCATAGAGCGGAGACTGTTCGTCGGTGAATAAATAAAGTGCGTAATATGTGTCGCCGTCTTGCGTGAAGTTCGAGAGACGGTAATTGCGTTGTGCTGCAGCACTATAAAACGCGTCACTGTTTTCGGGCGCGCCGTTCGCTTTGAAGCTCGCTTCCTGCTGGTTTACTGCCGCCTGTATGGTGCTATCTGCAATGCGCTGCGCCTGAGCTTCTGTGGTGAAAAACATAAAGTATGCACCAGCACCAGCAGCCGCTAGTGCTATGAGAGAAATGAGTGAGATGACGAGTGGTTTTTTCATATGCTTATAGTATAGCGCACACCGCTTGCAGTTATAAAATCCCACCACTGCTGATATACTGAGAATATGTTAGATATCCGCTTCATACGAGAAAACCCCGAGCACGTCCAAGAAAATGCTGAACGAAAAGGCTATAAGGATATTTCTGTCACAGCACTCCTGAAGCTCGACGATGCTCGCCGCATATTGCAACAACATGCAGATGAACTGCGCGAGAAACGAAATCTTAATGCGGCCAAGATGAAGGGCGGCAGGCCAGAGCAATCTCAAATCGATGAAGGTAAGCAGATTAAGGCTGAGCTGGCTGAAATCGAACCTCAATTGACCGCAGTCGAGCAAGAGTTTAGCGCGCTGCTTAAAAAGATACCAAACATGGCACTTGCTGATGTGCCAGTTGGTGCGAGCGAAGATGAAAATGTTATCGCAAAAACGATCGGCTCACCGACTGAGTTTGATTTTACGCCAAAAAATCATGCCCAAATAGCCGAAGCAAAAGGTTGGCTCGATAAAGAGCGGGCGGCAAAAGTTGCAGGTTCGCGATTTGCGTACCTTAAGGGTGATCTGGTGAAATTGCAATTTGCTATCATACAATTCGTTACAGATACACTGAGCGACCAAGATTTCATAGACGAGATTATCCGGGATAACAATCTTTCGGTAAGCAATAAGCCGTTTACACCCGTGCTGCCTCCGCTCATGATACGTACGGATCTGTATGATGCGATGGATAGGCTCGAGCCGCGCGACGATCGCTACAAGATTGAAGATGAAGACCTGTGGCTGCAGGGAAGTGCTGAGCATGTGCTTGGCAGTATGCATGCCGATGAAGTACTCGATGAGGCGACGCTCCCGATTCGTTATGTAGGGTATGCAACGAGTTTTCGTCGAGAAGCAGGAACGTACGGCAAAGATATGGAAGGTATGTTCAGAATGCACCAGTTTGATAAGCTCGAAATGGAAAGTCTCGGCGTGGCGGATGCTGGCCTGGAAGAACATCTATTTATGGTGGCTATTCAGGAGAAACTGATGTCACTACTTGGCATTCCGTTTCAGGTGCTCCTTAAGTGCACGGCAGATATCGGTAAGCCAAATGCGCGTGGCGTAGATATAGAGGCATGGTTGCCAGGGCAGGATAAATACCGCGAAACACATACTGCCGACTACATGACAGATTATCAGGCTCGTCGTTTGAAGACTCGTGTACGACGAGAAAGTGGTGAACTCGAGCTTGTGCATACAAACGACGCAACAGCGTTACCGCTGAGTCGTGGGCCAATTGCTATTATTGAAAATTTTCAGACAGTTGATGGCGACGTACTAGTGCCAGAAGTACTCAGGCCATATCTTGGCGGCAAAGAAATAATTTAGATTTCGCTTTCGTCTTTTAGCGAAGATATCCTGGTGTACGAATCAGTTCCAGGTAGTCAGTACACTTGAAAAATGCTATACTAATAGCACAAGCACCTAACAAGAGGAGGGATATGATCTCACCAATTGCAATAACTGGTATCAAGTACGACGTGGACGATAAGACCAAGAAGTATGTAGAACAGAAGATAGGTAAACTCGATAGGTTTCTGCCGCGTCATGCGCGTAAAAGCGCCAAGGCAGAGGTAAAACTCATGCAGGTCGACCAGAAGAACGGCAATAAGTACGAAGCCGACGTAGTGCTGCATCTACCAGAAAAAACGCTCACCGCCAAAGATTCGACAGTAAATGTCTTGGCTGCCGTGGATATAGTAGAAGCCAAGCTACATGCGCAGTTAGCTAAATACAAAGAGCAGCACACAGAAGACCGTGGAGTCCTCGGTAAGTTTAAACGTAGCTTTGCGCGCGAATCCCAGTAGTATTTTGGTGTGAGACACCACTTTACTCTTTAATTTTTCACCACTTGCTCGTATAATAAATAGGAGTTAAATGCTGGAATTTTCTGGAAGTGAGGGATTGCTTAAATGGTAAGTAGACAAAAAGTATTGACGAAAGTCTTCGGAGACCCGCAAAAGCGGGCTGTTAAAGTGCTCGAAAAAAGAGCGAAAGTTATCGGAGAATTAGCGCCGAAATATAAAAAGCTCAAAGACGCGGAGCTGACAAAGCAGACAGACGTACTGAAAAAGCGACTGACTGCTAAGAAAAAGACGACACTCGATGACATCTTGCCAGATGCATTTGCATTGGTACGTGAAGCCAGTGAGCGAGTGCTCGGCATGCGTCACTTCGATGTACAGCTTATCGGCGGTATTGTACTGCATGACGGCAATGTGGCAGAGATGAAAACAGGTGAAGGTAAGACGCTCGTAGCAACGCTACCTGTCTACCTAAATGCACTTGAAGAAAAAGGCGTCCATGTTGTCACTGTCAACGATTATCTGGCTCAGCGCGACGCGAGCTGGATGGGCGAGCTGTATCACTTTTTGGGTCTCAGTACCGGTGTTATTGTTAACGATGCATCGTTTATCTACGATCCAGAATATGACAACGAAGCGCACGAAGATGTGAAGCTGCGAAAACTTCGCCCAGTGAGTCGTAAAGAAGCGTATGCCGCTGATATTACCTACGGCACAAACAATGAGTTCGGGTTTGATTACTTGCGCGACAACATGGTGAACGATGAAGATTTGCTACGTCAGCGCGAACTTAACTTTGCGATTGTGGACGAAGTCGATTCTATCCTTATTGACGAGGCTCGTACTCCTCTCATTATCTCTGCGCCTGCAGCTGAAAACCCAGAAAGTTACCTCACATTCTCGAAGATTGCTGCCAAACTAGTTCCAGACGACTACATCCTCGATGAAAAGCGCAAAAGTGTTGCACTGAGCGACCAAGGTGTTGAGAAAGTACAAAAGATGCTTGGTGTTAAGAACTTCTATCTTCCTGACAACGTGCGATCGGTATACCACATGGATCAGGCACTTCGTGCCCAGGCGCTGTTTAAGCGCGACAAAGATTATGTTGTCACCAGTGACGGCGAAGTGATCATCGTCGACGAGCACACTGGTCGTTTGATGCATGGCCGCCGCTACAGCGAAGGTCTTCACCAGGCAATCGAAGCCAAAGAAGCAGTCGCCGTGCAGACAGAAAGCATGACACTTGCGACTATTTCGTTCCAAAATTTCTTCCGCCTATATGGCAAGCTCAGCGGTATGACAGGTACAGCCTTTACCGAGCTCGAAGAATTTCATCAGATTTATAGCCTCGATGTTGTACAGATACCGTCCAACAGGCAGATTGCACGTATCGACAAGCAAGACCTGATCTACAAAACAGAAAAAGCGAAGCTCAAGGCTGTTGCAGATGCTATCCAGGAATACCACAAACAGGGTCGACCGGTGTTGGTTGGTTCTGGTTCTATCGTAAAAAACGAACTGATTGCGGGCTGGCTAGATAAAGAGGGCGTCAAATACGAACTTCTGAACGCCAAGAACAACGAACGAGAAGCGGCTATTGTTGAAAAAGCTGGCCAAAAAGGTGCTATTACACTGGCAACTAACATCGCCGGTCGTGGTACGGACATTAAGCTTGGCGAAGGCGTAAAAGAACTTGGTGGTCTCGTAGTGATTGGATCTGAACGTCACGAATCACGACGTATCGACAACCAGCTTCGCGGACGTGGTGGACGTCAGGGTGACCCTGGTGAAACACAGTTCTACGTGTCGACAGAAGATGATCTGATGCGCATATTCCAAGGTGAGCGAATCGCCGGTATTATGGACCGACTTGGTGTGGATGACGATATGCCTATCCAGAATAAGACTGTCTCGAAAACACTCGAAGCAGCACAGAAGCGTGTCGAGGGCTACAACTTTGATACACGCAAAAACGTCGTTCAATACGACAATGTTATCAATCGCCACCGAAAAGTTGTATATACTATTCGCCGCAAGATACTTAAGGGCGATGATATTAAGAGCGAAATTGAACGTCTTGTTGCCGATGCTGTGCGTAGTCTCACTGTTGTCCCTGCAAAAAACAACAAGAAGTTTGCCGAAGAATTTGAAGTAGTGTTTCCGATTGACGAAAAAAAGATCAAAGAAATTGGTGCCGAGAAGCGTGATAAGCGCCGCTACGAGCTCGCCAAAGAGGCTGTTGATGAGTTTTACGCCGGTCGCGAAAAAGACCTGACAACAGAAGTACTACGAAAAGTTGAACGACAAGTCTACATGGAAGTGCTCGACCAACTTTGGATGCAGCATCTTGAAAACATGCAGCACCTCCGCGAGGGTATTCACTGGCGTGGCGTCGGACAGCGCGATCCACTAGTAGAGTATCGTGTGGAATCACAGAAGTTGTTTGAAGGCTTGCAGGCTACCCTGCGCGATGAAGTACTGAAGGTCTTGACCCATGTGCGCCCAAGTGACGTGACAGCGCAAGCCGATGAAGAATATGATACCGAGCTGACAAAACTTGCTGAGGGCTCTGTAGAACAGGGTGTCAATGAAGTTGCTGGTGGTGTAAATCGCGCAGGTGACGAAGACTTTGATACAAGTATCAAAAGGGCGAAAACTGAAAGTGATGAAAATCGCACGAAAAACCAAGCTCGCAAGAAGAAAAAAGCCCAGCGCCAAAATCGTAAAAAGAACCGTAAGTAAGAGCGAGGATAGATGAAACATACAGTCGAAGAGATCCGTTTAAAAAACGGAGCACGCGGACTACTAATAGACGTGCCCGGCGCGACAGTGATGAGCTTTGAGTTTCAATTCCGCGCTGGTAACAGGTACGTCAAACACAAGGACATTTACGAGACGGCGCACCTCATGGAACATATGGCATTTGGTGCGAATGCTCAGTTTAAGACCGAGCATGAGTTTGAGTCGGAGTTCACTAAAAATGGTGCGTATCACAATGCATTTACTAGTGATCTTTCGATGGTCTATATGGCCGACTGCGCTGATTTTGAATGGGAACGGATACTCAAGCTACAGGAAGTATCGATTTGCCAACCGAAGTTTAACGAAGATGAGCTCACGGCTGAAAAAGGCAACGTGCGAAGTGAGCTTACGGGTTATCTTAACAACCATATCCGTTTGCTTTGGCCAAAAGCGCAGCAACTACTAGGCGAAGATGTCCTGACGTTTAGTCAACGTATTAAAACAATCCCGCACGTAACACTTCGCGATGTGCGCGAGCATCATCGCCGTACGCATACGAGTGACAACATGCGTTTTGTTATCGCCGGCAAGCTGCATGGTCGCAAGACCGAAATTCGTCGGCAATTAGAAGCGTGGAATTTACCGAAAGGGGAGCACTTTGCGGTACCTCACGACGAGCTGCACACTGCAAACCCAAGCTTAATACGCCGCAAAGAGGCTTCTAACATTACGTTTGGTTGGTCGAATATTGTGCCACGCGTACTGAGTGACACTGAGCTTGATGCAATGGCATGTCTCAATCATCTCCTAACGGGGACGATGCACTCACGTATTTTCGGCACGGCTCGAAAAAAAGGTGTATCGTACAATATCTTTAGTGATACGGCAGCGAGTTTTTATGAAAGTAGCTGGGACTTCGGTGGCCAGGTGAACCAAGAATCAGCCAAAGAATTATTTGAAATCATTTACGATCAAATGCGCCAGGTACTTGATGGCAAGGTGACGCAGACCGAAATAGATGCCGCTAAATCATACGCACTGGGTAGGCACCAAATGGGCGCGCAAACAGTTTCGCAGATTAGCAATTTTTACACAGCACGATATTTTGGAGACGGCGTCGTCAAAGACTACGAAAAAGTGCCAGACTCTATCACAAATACATCACGCGAGTGTATGATCGAAACAGCTCGAGAATTTATTAATGCAGATACCTGGGTGCTTGCAGCAGTTGGTAGCGGCGAAAAAGAAGAAATTAATGAACTTAGTCGCACGCTCGCTCAGCTATACACATAAATATCGCACATAGGGAAAGTGGAGGAAACAATGAAAGTTGCAGTCGTCGGATATGGTATCGAAGGCGCCCAGAATTACCGTTATTGGACGGCGCGTGGCGACGATGTAACTATTGTTGACGAGCAAACTACACCAGGGCGAGAGCTACCTGCGGGCGCGAAGACAATCCTTGGTGAAAATGCACTTAGTACGCTCGATGAGTTTGATCTTGTGGTTCGAACTGCAGGTTTAGCGCCAACCAAACTTCATACCAGTACCAAGGTATGGTCGGCGACAAATGAGTTTTTCTTGCAATGTCCTGCGCCAATCATCGGGGTAACCGGCAGTAAAGGTAAAGGTACTACTTGCAGCCTTATCACTGGTATCTTACGTGCAGCAGGCTACACTGTGCATCTTGTGGGCAATATCGGTACACCCGCTCTCGAGGTGCTAGGTAGCATCGAAGCGGACCACATGGTAGTGTATGAGCTCAGTAGTTTTCAACTCTGGGATATCGAGCGCTCACCACACCATTCGGCGGTGCTGCATATTGAAGCGGACCACCTCGATGTGCATGCGGATTTTGCAGAATACCTCGAAGCTAAGGCTAATATTGTAAAGTTCCAGACGCGTAGCGACACCTGTGTGTATCATCCGCGTAACGAGTGGAGCCATGCGATTGCCAAAAATATGCCAGAGTTTACCGCGCGAGCAGCAAAATACGCAAATGAAGACAATGCAAATGAACACATGGAGACTGTGTATGCGTGTGCAGGCATGTTTATAACGACGAAAGGTCGTGAAATCTGTCCGACAGATGTACTAAAATTACCAGGAGTGTTTAACGTGGAAAACGCATGTGCGGCCATGAGCATTTGCCTCAACTTCGACGTGTCAAACGAAGCTTTCGCTCAGGGGCTGGGTTCATTTACCGGGCTACCGCACCGACTCAAATTTGTCGCAGAAAAATTAGGAGTTCAATACTATGATGACAGCATTGCCACGACACCGGGCAGTGCAAGTGCAGCCGCTTATGCGTTTTCACAGCCGAAAGTTATGATCCTCGGCGGCTCCTCAAAAGGTGCTGATTTTACAGAACTTGCGCATGCGCTACAAGATGTGCATATTCGAAAACTTTTGTTGATTGGTGCCGAGGCCGATACTATTGCGGCAACATTTGCGCGAGAGGGTGTAGCCGACTACGAGATTGTCTCGGGTGGTATGTCAGAAGTAGTGCGTCATGCTCGTGCTGCAGCTCAACCTGGTGACGTAGTGATACTGAGCCCGGCGTGCGCGAGTTTCGGTATGTTTCGAGATTATAAAGACCGTGGAGATCAGTTTATCGCTGCCGTCACGGCACTATAACTGATATACTAGTAAGCACATATGGAGCGTAAACCTAAGACAACTCAGAAAGCCGAAGCGCACATCGCGGTACGCCAAGCACGACGTTCGAGCGACTTTGTGGTGCTTGGCGCAGGCATATTTGCTTCGTTAGCTATTATGGCAGGAGTGTTTTTTACGGGTGTTGCCTCGGTGCTGTACGGAGAGGAAATAGTAGATGAATACGCCGCAACCGACCCAGCGGCTGATTTTATCGGTAATGCTATCGGCTTTGGTATTGTCGCTATATTGTTATTGGCGGTTATTCTCACGCTCGTGCGAATGATGCGTCAACAGATGCTCGGCAATGCGTTGCAGGTTGAATATAGCGACTACGCTTGGCTGCGGGAGTGGAGCAATACTGTCGCGAGTGACTTGCAGATGCCGCGAGTGGAAATTATGGTGACACAAGACCCAGTCATCAATGCGTATGCATTTGGCTTTGCCTCGCCGTACACTATTGTGCTGCACTCGGGAGCTATTCGCTGGCTCACGCACGACCAACTCAAAGCAGTAGTGGTGCACGAGATGGGGCATGTCAAGTATCATCACACAAAGATCAGTACATACCTTGGGATGTTACGTCTTGTGCCAGTTGTCGGTGCGGTAAATGGTTGGTTACTCGACTTTTGGAGTCGACGCGCGGAGTACACCGCAGACCGTTTGGCACTCTGCTATTTGCGCAACAACGAGCAAGTTAAATCTTCACTCATCGGTGTGCACGTAGGGCCGGACGTTGCCCGCTCATTTAACGAAGTTGCCAGGCAGTGGCAGGTGTATATGACAAGCAATTATTTCAACAGGTTTACCCAGACATTCAGTAGTCATCCGTTTTTGGTCAGAAGATTGGCACGCCTTGATAGTTCTGCTGCACAACTACTGGCTAGTGGCGCTGCAGGCACGGTACCATCAAAGACTAGTAGTAGTAAAGTTGTAGAGAAGTAGCCGTGCAGCCGCTACAAAAACGCCTAGACGTACTCGAAGCGCAGTTCGCTCAGGCATACGAAAAGCTTGATATCACGTCGCAGCAGGCTCGTCGTGATGCGCTAGAAGCTGAGATGGCGCGTCCAGAGCTATGGAACGACCCCGCACATGCTACGACAGTAAATAAGCAATTTGCCGCAGTTGATACGCTCGTGTCACCCTGGCTCACGCTGCAGGCCCAGATTCAAGATATTCATGAACTTATGGAGCTCGACGATGACAGTCTACTCGGTGAGTTTGAAGGTCAGGTTGCAGCGATGGAACAGCAGCTCGATACGCTCAAAAAAGCCTTGAGGTTTAACGGAAAGTTTGATGACCATAATGTTATATTGCGCTTGAGTGCCGGGGTAGGGGGTACAGACGCGCAAGATTTCACGGAAATGCTTGAGCGTATGTATCTACGTTGGGCGGAGCGATCTGATATGAGCACGGTGAGCATTGAACGTTCTGCAGGAGAAGAGGCGGGTGTAAAGACGAGCGTTATTGAGATCACGGGGCCTTATGCCTACGGTAAGCTTCGCGGTGAAAATGGGGTACATCGATTAGTGCGCCTCAGCCCGTTTAACAGTGACAACCTACGACAGACGAGTTTTGCATTGGTGGAAGTGTTGCCGCAAATCGATGCGCCTGACGAAGTAGTACTCGAAGATAAAGACCTCAAAATTGATGTGTAGCGAGCGGGCGGCCATGGTGGCCAGTCAGTCAATACAACCGATAGTGCGGTGCGCGTGACACATCTGCCAACAAACATTGTTGTGGCGATTCAAAATGAGCGAAGTCAGATACAAAATAAAGAAACAGCGCTTAAGATCTTGCGCTCTAAAATCGCGCAGCTTCAGCACGAACAACATGCTGCATCTGTGAGCGACCTTCAAGCGGGCGCAAGTGCAAATTGGGGATCTCAGATTCGTAATTATGTACTGCATCCGTATAGCCTAGTTAAAGATACTCGCACTAAATATGAAGAAAAAGATCCGCAAGCAGTGCTCGATGGTAAAATCGACGGATTTATCGAGTCGTGGCTAGACCACTCGAGCGTTTAGTGTCTCGAAGCTTTAGATAATCCTTCGAACAATGGAGAAGGGTCGGACGGGTTTGGTAATTCAGAAGTAGCGTAGGCGGTCCAAAATGTCGCTCCGTCAATTTCTCTAGCAGCTATCATAGCCATGACACGTCTCGTATAGTGGCCTCGTAGCTCTTCACCAGGTTCAAGTATACGCCCTGACTCTGAGTCGATGGCATGAGTTGCAGTAGTGTCTCCAGTTTTGGTTACATAGACTATACTGCTGTCTTCGAATATTGTTGCGCTCACCGATGTATTTGCGTTTGGTGTGCCCGAGAAGGTTTCTTGCGGCAGAATAAGTTTATTGGGAGTGGTCATGAACAATACTATATCATTTAAAATAGTAATAAGCAAATATGTATAATGTAAGTATGAAGGCAAAGCTACAGCACATATATGATAAAACTCACTGGTTTTCAGATGCGGACGCGTGGATGCTATTTCGCCTCGCGGCTATTGTGGAAGCGGTGGGCTGGACACTGCTAATATCTGCCATTGTATCTCGTAGGCTGGGTATGCCAGGGGCGGATATAGCGGTGAGTATGGCGGGTACTGTGCACGGTGTGTTTTTCTTGGTATTTTTTGTGATACTGCTAGTGACAGCGCGCAGTATGGGATGGGGGCCATGGAGACTTGGGAGCGGCTTGATTGCTGGTAATATACCATACGCATCGATCGCATTTGAGCGGCTGATGGCGTGGCATCGTCGTAAATTTCCATCTCGCGTTCCAGCTCCCGCTGGATACGACGCAGACTAAATGTTTGGCGAGTGAGTTGCGGGGTGCAGTGCTTATGCTGTACTATGTATAGTAATGATTCTTCTAGATAGGGTAACAAAAACATACGGCAAAACCGCGAAGCCAGCTATCAATCGCGTGAGTTTGCATATTGAGCCAAAAGAATTTGTGATTTTGGTGGGAACGAGCGGCGCGGGCAAATCTACCTTACTCAAACTTCTCACCAGAGAAGAGAAGCCGAGCAGCGGCAAGATAGTGGTTGGCGGAATCGATTACGATTCACTTAAAGATAAGCATATTCCACTGCTTCGTCGCAAAATTGGCGTAGTGTTTCAGGACTTCAAGCTGCTTCCGCAGCGTACTGTCTACGAAAATGTGGCATTTGCACTCGAGATTGCTGGCATGACCAGCCGAGAAATCAAAGCAACAGTACCAAAAGTTATAGAGCTGGTGGGACTGTCTGGCAAAGAGAAGAGTTTCCCTCGGCAGTTATCTGGTGGAGAGCGCCAACGCGTAGCTATTGCGCGTGCTATCGTGCGGCAGCCAAAAATCCTTATTGCCGACGAGCCTACGGGAAATCTCGACCCGCGCCATAGTTGGGATATCGTAAAATTACTCGAAAAAATTAATCGCTATGGCACGACCGTACTATTAACGACACATAACGTCGAGATCGTGAACAAGCTCAAGCGACGAGTAATTACGCTAGAGCACGGTAAAATCACCAGTGATCAAGTATCGGGGAGCTATAAGCAATGAGTCGGGGTGGTAAAGTAGATGCGCGAACATTTGCGCTTAAAAAACGTCGTCGTAGACAATGGCTAACATTCATACGAATGTGCCGTTACGGCGTCAACAACTTTAGTCGTAACGCGTGGCTTACTATTGCTGCGACCGCCATGATGACGCTGACGTTGTTTGTCATAATGATGACGATGATGTCTCGAAACATTTTGCTTGATAGCGTATCGGAGATTCGCGATAGGGTAGATATGTCGGTATACGTGCAGTACGATATAGACGAAGAAGATGTAAATACGCTCAAAGCCAATCTTGAGTCGCTTGACGATGTGAAGCGAGTGACATACGTGACGCCGGAAGTGGCGCGTAGTAACTACGCAGAAGAGAACCGAGATAATCAGCGGGCACTCGACGCCCTGAACCTAGCGGATGCGAAGTTCCCTGGTACATTCCGTGTCAACTTGGCCGACATTAACAACACTTCGAGCTTGACAAAATTCACAGAAGAAAACGAGTTGTATCAAGAAGTAAAAGATGAAGACAGGCCACCTTCTTTCGCAGGTGACAAGCGTGAAGCCATCGAAACAATAGGCCGATGGGTGAGTTTTGCAGAAAAAATGGGGCTACTTATCAGCATTGTGCTTGTGACAATTTCGTCACTTATCGTGTTCAACACTATCCGTATGGCTATATTTAACCGGCGCGAAGAGATCGAGATGATGAAGCTTATTGGGGCAGACAAGGCGTTTATTCGCGGACCCTTCATTGTCGAGGCTGTAGTATATGGCTTCATCGCCGCTATAATTGCGACAGGTCTCGGCATATTGACATTGTACGCATCTGGCCCTAAGCTCGAAGCCTACGGCATTATAGTAAGTAATACGCTTAACTCCTCGATCATGTATATCGGCTTCGTACTGCCAATTATGATAGTTGTCGGCGCAGTAGTAGGGGTAATATCATCGCTGCTCGCAACAAGAAAATATCTTAAAATTTAAGTCAAATAGCACAACATAAGCGTATTGACTATTGTGGTACGCTTATGCTATATTTAGTTTATGAATCTACGATCCACCACACCGGCTTCGAGTTCATTTGCGTCTAAAGCGGCTGTTGTTGCCTGCGCGATACTCATGGCTATATCAGCTCCAATAGCTCTCGGCAAGACAGCATTTGCTAATGACTATCAGTCACAGATCAACGCTGCGCAGGAAAAAGCTTCGCAAAATGCCGCTCAAGCAGAAGAAGTTGGTAAGATGGCCGACAGCCTGCAGGCCGAACTTAACTCGTTAGAGGCTCAAAAAAATGCCATACAAGAGCAGATAAATAAGAGTCAGCAGCGTAAGGCAAAATTCGAAAAAGAAATCAAGGCAAGTGAAGAGCAGATCGTAGACAATAAATCTGCACTTGGTGATACTATCGCCGATATGTATATCGATGCTGACACTTCCACGCTTGAAATGGTCGCCAGCAGTAAATCGATAGGTGATTTTGTTGACAAGCAAGCTCAACAGGCTGCCGTACAAAATACGCTCAATGACACAATCGATAAGATTGATGCACTTAAAAAAGAGCTAGAGAAACAGAAGAAATCTGTCGAAAGTGAACTACTCAACCAGAACGCACAGAGAGAGCAGCTAGCTGCAAAAGAAGCTGAGCAAGCAAAACTTGTCCGTGAAACACGAGGCGAAGAGAATAGGTACCGCGAAAAAGCGAAATCAAACAATGCCGAGATCGATCGTTTACGTGCTGCACAAGCCGAAGAAAACCGACGCGCCGCTGAGGCAGCCGCAGCCGCAGCTGCTCAAAGTGGCGGTGGATGGAGTGGATCTATACCAGCCGGTACGCCGGGTGGCGGTGGATACCCTGGTGTTTGGGCAAACGCACCACTCGATGCTTTTGTTGATCCGTGGGGACTATATACACGAGAGTGTGTAAGCTACACCGCATGGAAAGTAGCAAGCACCGGGCGCTTTGTGCCACACTTTGGCGGAGCAGGTAATGCTCGCGAATGGCCGTCGACGGCTGCAAAGCATGGTATTCAAAGCGGTTCAGCACCTCGTGCCGGATCTGTAGCGATGTGGCCAATCGGCTACTACGGACACACGATGTATGTCGAAAGTGTGAACTCAGATGGCACTATCACGGTGAGTGACTACAACCTTGAATGGGATGGTCTATACCGTAAGTACACCCGTTCTGCATCTGGCCTCACGTATATCTACTTCTAGTATAAAACTCATGGTTACTCGCACGTAGAGTGCAAAAGTACGCTATAATAGAGATATGTAAATACGAGAAAACTGCGAGCTATTTTATTAGTGTGTAGCGGTATCTTGTGGAGTAAATAACTAGAATAACGGAGGAAAAGTGGCTAATACATCGCCCAGCTCTGACGCGCGTGCGTCGCATGGACCACATCAGAAAAAATCGACTTTCAGTACAGCTTTTGTCGTTGTAGCAGTTATTGTAGCATCGCTCGTTGGCTTTGTCGCCGGAACGCGTGGTACAGAGTTGCTAAGCTTTGTCGGTAGTAACGTGGGAATAGAAGTTCGCACTGACGAACTCGACCTCAGCCCTCTACAGGAAACCTATCGTAAGCTACAGTCTAGGTTCGACGGAAAGCTCGACGATGCTAAGCTTGTAGAATATGCCAACAAAGGCATGGTTGAGGCGACAGGAGACGAATATACGCAGTACTTTACGGCAAAAGAAGCCGAAGACTTGCGTAATGACTTATCTGGCAATATAGGCGGAGGTATCGGCGCCGAAATAGGCAAGCGAAATGGCAAAACTACTATAATACGCCCGCTCGATAATTCACCAGCCGCTAAGGCTGGATTACAGGCAGGCGACGCTGTCTTAGAAGTAAATGACGAGCTCATGACAGATTCAACTGTCGATGAAGTTGTGCAAAAAATTCGCGGTGAAGTCGGTACGACTGTAAAGATAACGGTTGAGCGCGACGGCGAGCCACAGCAATTTAGTGTTACGAGAGAAGAAATCATTGCACCTGACGTTGAGTCTGAAGTGGTGGCCGGTAATATTGGGGTGATAAAAGTGAGTCGATTCGATAGAGAGACTGGCGCGAATGTACGCAAGGCTGCAGAAGAGTTTCAGAAACGAGACGTCAAGGGTGTGGTGCTCGACTTGCGCGGCAACGGCGGCGGTTACCTGGAGGCAGGTATTGAAGTTGCGGGCGTGTGGCTCGACGACCAGGTTGTCGTGAGTGAACGCAAGGGCAACAAGGTTATAGATGAGCGCAAGTCGGGATCGAGTCCCGTACTGGGTGACATGCCGACCACCGTACTTATCAATGCAGGCTCAGCGAGCGCAAGCGAGATAGTAGCCGGTGCATTGCACGACCATGGCAAAGCGACATTGGTTGGCGAAAAGTCATTTGGTAAGGGTAGCGTACAAGAGCTATTCGACATGAGTAATGGTGCTTCACTAAAGGTGACTATCGCAAAATGGTATACGCCTAAAGGTAAAAATATCAGTGAGTCGGGAATAGCTCCAGATACAAAAGTTGAGATGACGGCAGATGATATCAATGCAAGCCGTGACCCGCAGCTGGATGCAGCACTGAAGCAGCTGCAGTAACCTTCACTCTGGGGAGGGTCGCTTGTGCTTTTTGGCTAGACTGGGTACAATAAGCGTATGAATGACAAAAAGAAGATTTTACTTGTTGAAGATGATACGACACTTGCCGAGGTATACCGTTCTCGACTCGAACTCGAAGGTTTCGCAACCAAAACCGTAAACAATGGCGAAGAAGCATTGTCTGCGATACAAGAATATAAGCCAGACTTAGTATTGCTCGATGCAATGATGCCAAAAATCAGTGGCTTTGACGTGTTAGACATCATTCGTAATACGCCGGCGACGGCCAATACTAGGGTTATTATGCTTACTGCCCTGAGTCAGCCAAAAGACAAAGAGCGTGCCGAAACACTCGGAGTTGATGAGTACTTGGTAAAATCACAGGTAGTGATAGGCGACGTAATAGCTCGCGTAAAGCATCATTTGGGTATGAAGGCAGAATAGAGCAGTAATCTGCTTACAGCAAACATAATAAAATAACCTCTCGCAAGTACGAGAGGTTATTTTATTATGCCGGAGGTGTATTATTTTACGAGGACTTGCGTGCGAGGTGCAGTGCGTCCAGTAAATAGACCTTTTTTAACTTTTTTGAACTCGACGACACCATCTTTATCTGCGTGAATCGTGAAGTTCTTGCTGATGTAAGTTCCTGGACCTGCAATCTTAGATGCACCAGTCTGGCGCACGATTACTTCGCCTTGGCGAACTTTGTGGCCACCAAAACGTTTGACGCCTAGGCGCTGTCCGGGACTTTTTCGGTTATTCTTACTAGAACCACCTGCCTTGACTTTTGACATACGTTAACTCCTTACAGTTTCTATAATCAATCTATCGTATTGTACTCTAGAAGCATCTATGAGTCAAGTAGCTTGACCGTTTTTTTGAGAACGGTTACTATAGAGGTAACTAAATAAGGGTGAGCAGTATGAATGATGATGACAAGAAGTCTATCGAATCGGAGGATGAAGTAGACATGCTGGACAGAAAAGACGATGATGACACAAAAGTTGAGGTTAAAGTTGGGGGTGGTTCTAAAAAAGAGGACTCCTGGACTGACGAGGAAGACGCTTCGGCCGATAAAGCAGAAGTTGTAGATACAGCCGAAGAGGAATCTTCTGCGAGTG
>LCPR01000011.1 GCA_001003725.1 Candidatus Saccharibacteria bacterium GW2011_GWC2_48_9 | reverse complement strand
CGGTCATCAAGGATGCCAGCGCGCAGTACCCATCCTCCGCAAACGGTGGTCAGACAGCGGGCAAATGGGTCGGCATTGTGCGCGGCCTTGTCGTCAGCAATCCGCCGTACTCGTACACCAGCTCGGCGAACATTCTCGCCGATCTACGTACACGAGACCTGGCTTCCGGCCAGAACGGCACTGTCGCAGGAGCTGGCTTCGAGGTGACACTGAACCCGTAACTCAACCGCAAACCCGAAAGATGTAATTCCGGCCACTCCCTCACCCCGCAATGGGCAGATGAGGGAGTGGTCGGCTTTCTTTGAAATTATCTACACGCAGCTATGCGAAAGCAGTTTTCTACTGAATGATTGAATGCTCTTACGGAAGTTACGATGCGTTTCGAATTTTCTGCTTTAGAGATCAGTCAAGCATGATATCTATCAAAGCCAAATTTTAAAGTCAAGAATTCTTTGCTCTAAAGTACTGTACTGAAAACATGTACTGCGATAGTATATCCATTGAGTAATATGTGTATCGCAATGACCATAAATAGATTGCGATATTTTGACCATAAATATCCCAGCATTACACCAAGTGTCCCTTGAAATAGAACAACTGATGCAATTTCAACCAACAGTCCTGCCTGTTGCCTTCCGTCTCCTAAGTGCATACCGGCATATAGCAGTGCAGTTATAATAATTCCCGCCCACATACCAATTGACGCTTCGAGTCGCGTTTGTAACCATCGACGATAAAAGACCTCTTCCAAAACTCCCGCAGTTACTGCGGTTATTAGTCCACCTATAATAAGAACCGTTATGTCGTCAGGTATTCCAGCGGTGTTATTTACGATCCAAGGAGCCATTGCTGACATATAAAGCCATACCAATAAAACAATCGACGGCGCCAGCCATCTCCAGTAATTTTGCTGTTTGGGTAAGATCACGCTGTGTTTGTATTTACTCACAAATAACAATGGCACCGCTAGCAAGATACCAAGCTTAAGTACTAGGTACCACAGCGAGTCTGAAGCTCCCGCGACACCCACTATAAGTGGAAACAATACAGCACAAGTAATTAGTAATTTAACATCTTTTGATAATCGTTTCTTGTCATCAACTTTCGGAGCATTACTTTCTGCACTCTTTGGCAAAGCTGCTGTTATGAGAATACCTAGTAACAATGGCAGTAGCATAATCCAATATGGTACTGCGGGCGCCCCCGCGTCCGCCGAGGTCTTCAGGCCTTCAGGCAGTAGGACCACTAATGTCAAGAGCGATAGTATCCATGTGATAACTCCGATCACGACCACACTGCTTGATTTACGATTCATCTTTATCAAACTTTTCATGCATAGTCCCCTAACTCTTTATTCAAACGTACTGTGTGGTCACGAAGGTATATATTTATGACCTGCGGTGTAAACTTATCAGGATATGTACCGGACTGTATGGTTAAGCCTGCGATAAATAAATGAAGCTCATCTGCGAGTTTTTCAACCTCTGCATTATGAAAAGGTTCGTTGAAATTTCTGCCTTCGTATGACCATCCTGCGGTCGCTACGATTGCCATTCGGCACACATAGCGTTCACCCTTCCACGCGCGATGCTTCAGCTCATCAAGTGATTTGTCATGGCGAGCCTTAGATAAGAATGATAGCCATATCGATACTTCTACCGAGCGTTCATGGTCGAGAGGCAGTAATTCTCCCAATATTTCTATAGCTGCCGCATCACCACTTCTAGCACTTAAGCGATGTTGCTTTATTCTTGCGCTTACTCTCTCTGTTATCGCGTCTAGTGCAAAGCCTAGTAGTCCTTGTTGAGTAATAAAATAATGACGTAATTTTCCGACAGATATATTTAATTCATCTGCAATTCTGCGCACAGATGCCGCTTCAACCCCATCTTCGTACATGACTTTCCAGACAGCCGATGTAATAATTTGTCGGTATTCATCATGATTAACTAACCTTGGCATACATATATTATAATACAGCTGTATTATTTAAGCTAGTGCAACCATATGATTTTGAGAAAAATGATACAGCATTAGAATGTGTTTAACGTCGAAAATATCAAACTGCGAAAGAACGATTTCCTCTGAGTTGCTGAATAGATATATCGCGAATGAATTCTTCATATTCTGCTGAACCTAATGGATAGATTGCAATCTTGCCCTTTGAGTTAGTGTGTACGCCCCAGCCATATCGCTTTACTAATGGTGACAAGCGAAAATCAGGTTGAACAGTGGCAAAATAATCTTCCCAACTAATGCCCCTACGCTCTGCATTGGCAGAGTATAATATATCGTCTGATGAATAAACGTAGGGGTCATTAATCAACATCTCGAATTCTATCTGCGGTATTGTTCTCGGGTTTCTAGAGAGAGGTGCTTCAGTAGTAAGCGCTGGACAACCTGGAGGTACCGCTATAAAACTACTGGGAATAATAGTCGCTTTCATGTATTCGAATACAGTGTATTATTTAGCAGCTCCGTAATTATAAATTCCCATCACATTTCCCTCGGTGTCGCTGAATAGCGCCATAGATAACCCATACTCACCTACTTCAGTTCGCGGCTGTATGATCTGGCCGCCTGCTGCTACGACTTCACCTAACTTTGCGTCAATATCCTCGACATGAATATTGATGACAGAGCCTGCATCTGCATCGCCCTGACGCTTATGGAAACCGCCATTGATGCCCCCGACTTCAGTAGGGTTGCCATTATTGTCTGCAGCAACAGTCAACGCAAATGTTGCATCGTTACCCATTGGCGGCGTTGCCCAGTTAAACACTTTGCTATAGAATTTGCTCGCTCTGTTTACATCATCTGCTGGCATTTCAAACCACGATACTTTGTCTGCTGTCTTTGTCATATAAACATTCCTTGTTTAATTTATATCTATAGCAACTCTACGCGCAAACTATTTCCGTGTATTGTATATATCAGACATCAAACTTACTGAAATACTGCGACGGGGTATAGCCTGTGATGGATCGAAAAGAGTGAATAAAATGCGATTGATCTGCATATAGCATATCGTAATCCTGAGAAAATGCTTTTTGTAATCGTACCACCTTCAGAAAGTCATGCGGCGAAAAGCCTGTCGACTGTTTCAATATCCTCTGCAGCTGCCTCGGCGATACACCCGCAGCGTTAGCCATATCTGCAACTGTGCGGGTATCATCAAGGTGAGATAATATTTTTGCTGTAACTGGGTTTGCCGATATTGTTTTCTCGTCAGCTAGCTGCCGTACAAGATCTGCCATAATTATTTGCTTGTCAGAAAAGTTCAAACCTACCATATTCTCATTTGTTTTAACAAGTGGTAAGCGGCCTGTGTATTTTTCACCTATGTACCGGTCCGAAACTTCATCTCTATTGCCCTGCCATACACCTGGTAAAAACTGTATACCTACGTAGTGAAATTCTTTTCCAAGATTTAGGACTTCGTATTTAATATCTAAGCCTGTTACACCAGCTATTTCTATGTCAATCTCATTAAACATGACATCGATACAAGCATCAGGAATTGCATGAAGATGGAAATTTTCTTTTAGCGTGGCGACCGTTTTTAATTCCCAGAAACAATGTACTAAGTCAGCAATATCATCGGGTGGCTTCACCTCGGTGTATTGAACAAATTTTGCGGTCTTTTCTATTCCATCTTTCACTGGATTATACATACTCCGAGTATACTTTAATAACTATAAATCTGTGAGCAGTATAAGCTGCAACGAGAATTACCATTAGCAATCCGGACCTCCCTCGTGTCACTCAGGGACTTGATTTCCGGCCACGAATCAAGAAAAAAGTCCCAGATCATAAGATCTAAGACTTTTTTCATGGCTGGGCATCAAGAACGATTATAGAACTTTGATAGGGGTAGATAGTTTAGATATCATCGAAAAAGAAGAGGACGATGATAGTGAGGAGAATAGCGATGTTTAGGCTATTCTCGCGCACAACTGACACGCAAGGGCTGTGTGGTTCTCGTCTCTTCAACAACGAGACGTTTTATAAGTCTTTTACTAGCGACTTACGGTACGCGAAACAACGTGTCTATATTGAGAGTCCATTTATCACAAAAAGGCGCATTGATGAATTGCTGCCGGTCTTTGAGGGACTACGGCGCAGGGGCATAGCAGTTACGATCAATACGCGATGTCCTGATGAGCATGACGGAGAATATGTCAGGCAGGCTTCCGACGGCATTCAGGCAATGCAGGAGCTTGGTGTAAAGGTGCTTTATACCGTAAAGCACCACCGCAAGCTAGCAGTGATTGATGATGTTCTGTGGGAGGGTAGCTTAAATATACTCTCACAAAATGATAGCTGCGAGATCATGAGGCGTATCGTATCGGCAATACTTACTGAGGAGATGCTACGATTTACAGGAGCTAATAAATACGTATCTACTTATTGAGAATGACTTGAGCTAGCTTTTCGAGCATATCAGGGTCTTTATGGAGGTCAACCATGATGAAGTTTTGAACTGCCTCATGTTTCTCAAGTACATTGAGTTCGTTGGGCCAAAGATCGTCGTCAAACCATAGAAAATCTTGCTCAAAGTCGATTGCATCGGTCTTGAGTTCATTCCACTCCGACGGCTTCACCTTGTCTAGCAAGATGACAGTTTCGGGATCGAGATGGGGAGCGAGTATTTCTTTTGCCCTGTTTTCACCTTTCCAGTTGTGAGTAGTCAGCCAATATGTTGAGTCGGGGTACTTCTCCAAAACAGCATGCAAAAACTCGTCGGCATGACGCGCCGCTTCTTTGTCATTTGCTAGGAGTACTCCGTCGATATCAAGATAAATGTTCATTTAATTTCCTCCCGTCGCACTAGGCGGTACGCCCGTTTTGTACGAAACGTATAAAGCAATAATAGCAACTATTAGTGATAAAGCCGATACCGCAAGCGCCCATCGGCCTGTTTTTATATCGGTTCCCGTTGCGCCGAGCTGTGAAATGGTCGTGAGAATATCTCTATAATCACTGTCTAGTTTTGATAATCTCTTGAAAGTTTCATCATTGCGATCCATTACGTCATTGAAGAAATCGATAGGCTTTTTCTCTTCGGGCTTTAACTTTGCAGTGAAGATCGGCGCAGGGGTCATTACAAAGTTAGCGCCCTCAAACCATCGTTTATGCCGACGAAGATTGGCAACATCTTGTCGGATACTAGCAAGCGTGAGACTTGAATCAAGGACAATGCCACTTAAACTGTTTACACTGCCCACCTTAAACTTTTTGTGCTGAAGTTGAGCGCCATCACGCAATTTTGCATATTGTGCTTCGAGAACTAAGAGTAATTGAGATATAGCTAGAAGTACAAGTGTCGGGCCAACGCGTTCTTCTGCAATGTATGAGACAGCGTGATTAGCGTCACCGCCAAAACCCTTGAAGTTCTCAGTCGATTTAACTATCTTACCTCTATTAACGATAAGTCCCCATGTACGTTCCGGGTCTATAACTGACTCAGAGAGCCTACTAGCTTGAGCTAGCAACATGTCGGGAATCTCTGGCGCAGTTATCCTATAAAAATCTGAGCCGTCGATACCCAGCGCCCGAAGCGCATCATGAACATCATTGTCAGTTCTTTTCGTGCTTTTGCTGACCGGATTATATTTTTCCGTCATCATTACATCCATCGAGAGTTGTTTCTCGCCATGCATAGCGAAGTACCCAGGACAATACTTAGTCATCCAATCTCTAGCTAGACTATGTAGGTCATCTCGGGTCTTCTGAGTTGCTTTATATGTAGCGAATTGCCGATCTACGGGATGCAATTTACTAAACGCGCCCATTGTTTTTGAGCGTTCCATATACGGCTCGTGGTCAGCATGCCAGACATCATCAAGCTTTTTAGAGTGTGCATCGTTGAAATTAACACGCGCGACAACTGCGGTTAGGCCTGATCCCACTTGGATGGCCTTAAGTTGTATCCATTCAATGCCGTCAGGCAGCTTCGTTCGATGGGCATCAGGCACATAATATCCCTCTGTATTAACTATATCTGCCAATCGCCACCAAGACATACCGTTACGTGATCGTGCCTGCGCAAGGCGTTCACTATTAGTTTCTCTGGTTGCCGTTCGGGTATGCTCGTTCCACTTATTCTTCTTAATGTATTTCTCAAGTGTAGCGGCTTCGTTTGGTGTAAACAGCTCCACGACAATGACGGATGCTACAGTAACATGCTCGTCCTTAGGTATATGTACATTGTGATAATGGTCAACCTTATTCCATGATTTCAACCGGTCGAGTTCGTTAATCTGTATGAGATTATTTACCCCTTGTAAGGCAAGCGTGCGTATGGGTGCAGGAGTTACTTTCTTGTGCTCGATAAGCCACCATAATACATGGTATGCGGTATCGTAGTGCCATCTCCAACCATGACCAATCTCAGGCACTTCATCAAAAGCCTCTTTTACAAATGAATGCTCCTTGGGCTTTTTATTAGCCATACCTACTTTACAGTCTTACCATCTCGGACAGCTTCGAGTAATTCTCGGTGACGAAGTTCATTCCGTTTGTTTTTTCGTGCGCCGCGCCGCCATAGCCGCCAAGGAATGAAAAGAATGCCAAACAGTACGTACATAATAAAGTACCAACACGCCACAAACATCCATGCACAACCGATCAACATGAGGGCAATCGGTACGAGCAGCAGCCACTTTATCCAGACGTTACCCGAATTAGTTATTTTCCATATACGTTGAGCCGATCCCGCAAAAGAGAATGGCGCTGATACTACTACTTTTTCTGATGTTAACTCTGCACTCATAGCTTCCTCAAAACATTAAATATCTCAACCATCGCCAATGTATCCAGCTTACAATATTCCAACAGATCAGCGAATAACACCTCTTTATCTATTGAATCCTTACCATCAATCACGCCTTGCATCCAAAGTCTCTGAGCGGATGCGCCCTCGTGAATGCCCAATTCAGCATAGGAGAGTGTTGGTACAAGAACAGGCAAAACCTTTTTGATACTAGCGCTACCGTAAAAGTTCTTATCCACGTACCAAAGTTTCGAGAATGGGAGCATGAGGTCGTTCATTCGATCGTTAAGATTGAGCAAGAAGTCTTTTAGTTCTGGTACTTCTTCGGCTAGAGTCTTGTTGCAACTTTTCTCAAAGCCCATGTTCCACGCCAGAACCGTGCCCCTATCGCCAATATGGCTACGTAGAGCCTCGGCGACATCCTTGCACGGGTTTGTGCCCTCACGGTGCAAATACTCTTCATGTCGTAGCTCAGAATCAGGAGAATCAAGTATGTGTAGTGAATACTGGAATGGTACTTGTTGGTATGGGCGCATGCCCTCAAATGGAGGCACGATACCGGCGAGTGTTTCATAATCGAGGAAGTAGAGCGGATATTCAAACGACTTTAGTAAGTCTTGGATTGGTTCATGAGTGATGAGTTGTTGATTGAGTTTTGTGGCAGTAGCTTGTTTATGCTGTTTTGGCGATAGCTTGAAGTCATCTGGAATATCAGCAATTTTTTCAATACCGGCATCTTCAAGTGCTTTTACTTTTGCCGTATTGAGGCCGCAGAGATAATAAATACTGTCGTTGGGCGGATTCGTGAGGCTTTTGTAGATTGATAGCCAATCCCCAAACGAGCTACCGGCCGCAAGAACTGGTGATAGGTCGGGCATATCTGATGATTGCATGACTTCAAGAGCCTCCTGAGCGTGTAGTTTTGTGGCTTCACTCAATGCATTTACTTCTGAGGTTACGTCAGTAATTGTACAGAACTCCTCAGGGTTGATGTTACCGTGACGTATGTATTCATTATTGACGTGGACCACATTGATATTCCGCACGGTAAAACCAGATTCACGAAGTACATGAGCCTGAAATGCAAGGTCGGTTGCATGTTCAGGTTTCGCTTTAGTGCTGGATTTAATCTCGTATAGATCGAATGTCTTGTCGCCAACTACATGCACGACATCACAGATACAGGTTAATTGCCCAGCAATAAAGCGAGCTTGGTAGATAGTCTTTGCGCCACCAAGTAGTGCTTCCATGGTTTGTTCGGGCAGGGCTAGATAGCTGGCGTAATCGCTAAAGCCTAGTCGCACACCATCATCAAATAATTTTTCAGCGTAGCCCTCGAATAAGTTACCAGCGTCAAAGGTCGCCTGAGTATTGTCATCAATATGGGGTAGCTTATCTTTGTCGTGCTTTTTGAGCCACAACCAAGCCGGATGTGCGAGGTAGAGCATATAATCCGACTTGGATAGCAACATAGTCTATTTGCCTCGTAGTTCCACGAGCTTGTTAATGATCTTTGGAAAGTCACCAGATTCAAATGCACTTACAAGTGCGCCCTCGTTGAAGCGATCATTACGCATGACAGCCGTCAGTAACTTTAACGCAGTTGGGATATCGAGTGCCTCGTACTTAGATTCGTTACTGTTTTTATACCATTCACGTCCCTCATCCCACGCTGACCAGTCAAAGCTGACGACAAGTTCGTTCTCGTACATAAATGCTACGAACTCGCTAACAAGTGGGTCTAGCACAGAGTATGGCATCTGTATAACGCCCTTTTCGTCAGTCTCACCACCCCGAGTCTCACCCCAACTGCCCTCATGGGACTGGACGCGATTGTTGATATCAACGAATTGCTCCCAAGTCTCATCACTGAGTTCCGAAAATGCTTTTACTGATTCTTCTGTTGCATCCATTTATTCATCCTCCTCATCAGTCGTCTTTTTGGCAGTGAGTTCGGCTTTGATATCATCATGTGCGAGATTGAATGTACTTCCAAGTGCAGCAATAAGCCGCCGTTTGCTGTTTGTGTTTGTACCGGTGTCGATGAAGTACCCAGTGTCTAATATCTCGGCGCTGTTATAGAATACGCCGGCATCCTGCCTTATAAAGCGCGAAAGATATTCATCTTCAGTTACCATCTCGATAAAGTCGGGATTTCGGCTGTAAATAGCTTCTGCGATGGCATCCAGCGCCTCGGCCCAAGTCGTCACTGAACTCTCTTCTCCGAATACTTCGACTGAACGGATGCCTGCGCCGGTGTCGCTAAAGTCCGGCAAGAAACTGGCAATCAAGATCGGCGAAAACCATCATCATGAGACTATTACTCCAATCGGCTTGACGGAAGCAGAGCGCGAACGACATATGTATATTATCGGTGGTACGGGCAACGGTAAAACAACCATGCTGTTTTATGAAATCCTGCAAGATATTCGCGCTGGCAATGGCCTCGCGGTCATTGATCCGCACGGTGACTTAGCAGAGAGGATTTTGCGCTATATCCCTGAGGATCGCGTAAAGGACGTGATATACATGAATCCCGACGACCTCATGTACCCAATTGGCATGAATCTATTGGAGCTATCGCCTGATCTTACGGGGGATGACTTGCTGCACGAGAAAGACCTTATCACAGAAGCCACGATATCTGTGTTGCGTAAGATATTCTCCGATGATGACTCTGGTGGCCATCGCATCGAATACGTACTGCGAAATGCGATACAGACCGCATTGACGCTCGAAGAGCCAACTTTGTTCACTATCTTTGAATTACTGAATGACGCAAAGTTTCGGCGCAAGGTTGTTAAAGGTCTTGAAGACAAAAACTTGAAAGACTTTTGGAGCAATGAGATTGGCAAGGCTGGTGATATGCAGAAAGTTAAGATGGCGGCTGGTATCACGGCCAAAATCGGTCGCTTCCTATTCTCAGCTTCAGCACGCCGGATGCTTGAACAGCCAAAATCAACTATCAACTTTGAAGATGTCCTTGCTGGCAAAAAGATATTGATCTGTAATTTCTCAAAGGGCTTGCTCGGTGAAGACACGTCAGCACTTTTCGGCACGACCGTACTCGCAAAGATACAAACAGCGGCCTTGCGCCGTGCCCGTATCGGCCAAAGTGATCGCTCGCCATACTATCTCTATGTTGACGAGTTTCAAAACTTCGCTACAACAGGGTTTGTGCAAATGTTATCAGAGGCTCGCAAGTACAAGCTATTCCTGACAATGGCAGAACAATCTACTTCACAGCAAGACGAGCAGCGCCTTGTCGATATCATACTTGCGAATGTGGGTACGGTCGTATGTTTCCGATCTGGTAGTCCAGCGGACGAACGCCTTGTCTTACCACTTTTCATGCCATTCATTGACCAGGGTGAAATAGCCAATCTGCCAGCGTATTCGTACTACGTCCGAATCTCAGCCGTAAATGCGCAAGAACCTATGTCCGGCATGACTATTGTTGTTGAGGAGAATGGTAGTGAGTCTACTGCCGAACAAGTCCTTAAATCCTCAAGAGAACTTTATGCAAAAAGGATTGAAGTAGCGGCCGAAGCGGAAATAATCGAGCCAGAACCGAAGCCTATTAAAAAGCCGAGTACAAAGCGTAAACCAAAGACAAATCACGCGACCAAAAAAGCCAGTGATGAATTATCGGAGATGAAGCCGGTCGCGTGAGACTTCGACTTTTCTAAAGAAAAATCGAAGTATGATGTTGTGTTATGGCAACAACTACTCAAAAGCGATAGTGCGATAAAACAGGTGTCTTTTTCAATGCTTTTCGTGTTCGTCGTGTTCTAGGCACTCTTCGAGTTCTACCTCGATAGTAGCATGATCAATAAAATAGTTTTGTCGTAGTAATCGTTTGACCTCTTCTACTATCTTGCGACTATTTATCAACTCGCCCTCCTCGATAACAATATGGCAGCTGAGTGTGTTGTATCCTGAACGTATTGCCCAAACGTGCATGTCATCGACTTGAAGTACCTTGTCGTGAGTGCCTATAGCATTGGTTATTTCTGTAATATCTAAATCTTTTGGTGTGCCCTCGAGCAATATTTGAACAGCTTCTTTAAGTATCTTTATAGTGTTGTAGAGTAGTAAAACTGCAATGAGAAGACCTACTACAGCATCAACGTGTGGCATATCGGTAAAAAGCATTAGTAGACCGGCGATGACAGCTCCAAGTGACGACAGTGCATCGAACGCCATATCGATAAAAGCACTACGCATATTCAGGTCATTTCGATTCTTAGATAGCAAGTAGGCTATAGAACCATTTACAGCTATACCTACGGTCGCCACAATCGCAACAATGCCGCCCTCAACATCTACTGGATTTCTAAAGCGCTGTATCGCTTCAAAACCAATAAATCCAGCAATGGCTATCATAACACTGGCGTTCAATAGTGCAGCCAAAATAGTTGCTCGTCCATAACCAAATGTCTTACTTGCGTTAGCCTCCCGTTTAGACAGCCGATTCGCAAAATACGAAACTGTCAGCGTAAAAGTATCAGTCAGGTTGTGGGTTGCATCAGCAATCAAGGCTAGCGAACCCGTAAAGAGCCCGAAGCCAAACTCCACAATTGTATATAAACTATTGAGAATCAATCCAAACTTTATACTGCCATCTTTTGTTTCATGCGCGTGAGCCATACGTCTAGTTTATCACCATCTTTATTTTTTGGTTTTATATAAAAAGTATAACGGAACGCTTATAAGCGGTACCATCAGGAATAATCCTGGGTACAGCAATGGCAGTAAGATATGATTTGGCTCATAGCTACCAACAAGTAGTAGTTGGGCAGTAGTGAGAGTAACGAGGCTTATGCAAACAAACAGTATGATATGACACAGTGCAAATGACCAGTCAACGATGAGATTTGGCTTGTTAGATTTCTTGATATAGAACAAATACATATATAATATTGCCCGAACAATGAATACTGCACCAAACAGAATGAGCGGCACAAAGACTAATCTTGCAACATCAACTATCGCTGAGCTGTATAGCCACATGAAATAATTGAGTCCTAGTATCAGAAAGGTATGTGTTGCTTCCCAGGTAGCGTGCAGATATTCACCGCCTTTGTCTAAGGGCTTACCGATGCGACGAAATGCAATATACAACTCAACCAGAAACATTGGTATGTAAATTATCAGTGGCACGATCACAAACCAGAGTGCCGGCATTACAGTAAGCCTTTCGCTGGTTTAATTTTGCCCTGCTTCTTAAACAATAACCAGAGTGCAATCGTCGTAACGATAAACAAAAATATAAACAGAACTGGGAATATATAACCCCACGAACCTATTTGCCCCGAAAAGGCTTGATCGGTACGCATATAACCATTAACCACGAATGGTTGACGACCAAACTCTGCAACCATCCAGCCAAGTTCCACGATTATTATCGTTAGTGGACCGAGCGGTAGCAAGGCTATCAATAGTGGCTTTTTGTAGCGCCAGGCACGATACTTAGCGTGTAGTTTTTTGTAATGCAGCGCCGTAAATAAAATCGATACGCCAGATACGATCGCTACAAGCAGTAGCTTTGACTCAAATAAAATATTTATAAACAGCATCGGCCAAGTGTTTTTTGGAAAGTCCTGCAGCCCCTTCACTTCTGCTGAAGGATTGTTGCCAGCTAAAATACTCAGCATGCTAGGTATCCGTATACCACCTTCCACCGTACCATCCTCTTGCCACTCTCCGCCAATGATGTACGGAGCGTTCGTGCGAGTTTTTTCGTTTAGCTCTATGGCTGCAAACTTTCGGGGTTGCGACTCTGCGAGGTATTGCGATTGAAAATGCCCGAGTACAGCTGTTACCGCTACAAAAAACACTGCTGTAGCCGACAAGCGAAACATGATATGTCTGACTGCCTGTCGATCTTTACCGCTGGGCTTAAACTTCAATGTATAGAAAGCATAGATACCGAGTACACAAAGTACCGTGGCAAGGTAGTACCCAGCAACCGAGTGGCTCACCATAAAAAAGGCTGTTTTGGTGAGTAGTGCCCCAAGCGGATTATCCGTTTGTACCACCCCATCCACAATGTTCAGCATGCCTGGATTTTGCATCCATGCATTACCAAGCGTGATAGCAAATGCTGACCCAAACGAACCAATAGCTACAGGTATGCCCAACAGCCAGTGCTTCCAACCCTTTACCTTTCCCCAGGTAGAAACATAGAATGCCAGAAATACGGCCTCTAGCATAAAGGCGTAGCCCTCCCAGCCGAAAGCAAGCCCCATAATTGGACCACCAAATTCAATCAGCTTGCCCCACATTAGCGACATTTGGATTGAGATGATAGTTCCCGACGCAACACCAGCCACGACAAGAATGATTGTTGCTATGCTCAGCCGTCGGGCATGTTCAAGAATGAGAGGATCATTGCGTCGTATTCCTAATTGTTCGATGAGCAAGATTACAAGTGGTAAACCAACGCCCAAGAGGGCGAAGATTATATGAAATCCTAAGCTGTCGGCCATAAGGGCACGAGCGGCACTGACATCAACCATCTATAATTTATACCTAACCATGTTAGTCAAATAACTCCCCAAACCACGACTCACGACGCTTCTTTTTGTCGTAACCGCGGTTGTCATCACGTCCTGAAGGAGAGTCAGTCTGAGGGATATATGCATCAGACTGCCCGCTCTTTTGGTCGTTATTCACTCTTTCAATAATCTTATCTAGCTCGCCTCTGTCAAGCCAGACACCACGACATTTCGGGCAATAGTCAATCTCGACGTTTTGCCGCTCAGTCATGACAAGTTCTGCGTTATCGATTGGGCACTTCATATATACTCCATTCTATAGTAAATTAGTTTGTTGTCTATAGCGCCTCGTCAAGTACTTTCGTAAAAGCTTCGACGGAATTGTCTGGGTTCTCAATCTTCTTACCATTGAGGGCAAACGTCGGCGTACCATCACCGCCGAGCCGTTTTACCTCGTCCAAGTCCGCGTTAATCGTCGCAGATGTCATAGGGTCTTTGATGTCTTTTTTAAGCTTTTCTATATTCAAGCCAATCTCCTTTGCGTACTGGTCAAAGTATTCCTGTGGATCCTGAGACTGCTCCCATGTCTTTTGGCCTTCAAATATTTTGTCGTGCATTTCCCAGAACTTGCCTTGCTTAGCCGCAGCTTCGGCGTTGGCCGCTCCCATACGGGCAAACTGGTGGCCACTTGAAATCGGGAAGTACCTAACCCTAAACTTTACTCGGTCTTTGTATTTCTCTTTTACCTCTTTTACTGTCGGGTAAAACGCATAACAGGCTTCGCATTGAAAGTCGACAAATTCTGTCAATTCAACCTTACTATCAAGCTTGCCGTAGTAATTACTAGATCCACCACTCTCCACTTGAGGCGAAGCAGATTTTGTATATACAATGAGGCCGATAAATGCGACGACAATTACTGCGATTATTATGTATGTTCTGTTCATTTCATGTTCTCCATTGCTTAATATATCTAATGCTTTACTGATTCAACACTATCCACCGCAGGTGCTGTCCGATAACGGCTCAAGGTCATTAAAGCGGTCTTTTATCTGCTGGCTGGTTGGTTTATCCTTTTGGACGAATATCACCACGTTACCAAGCAAATTGTTGATACGGGTTAACTTTTCCGTTTCAGTTTCCTGATCATTATCAGCTTTACTATCGTTTTCGTTGCCATGAGCATAGGCGGTCGGGAATAACTGGTTCATCAGGCTGGCCTGCTCGCCACCATTTTTATTGATGTCATGAGCAGGTGAGTTGCTGGTCGTGCCAAAAAACTCTTCGAGGTCTTGATTCTTCCAGTCATCGAAGCTGCGTAGTTTGTAGCCTTTTTCGTTACCCGTATAGACATAAAATGTGGCATTTTTGGGCACTTGCGGTAGATAGTTGCCATGAGTGGTCACTTTTTGAATATTGCTTATATCATCCAGTTTGTACCCAAGTGCTTTGTCAAAGCCCCCGATATAGTTCCAGCCGTAGTATTTCATTACCATACCACCGGTCATACCCTCCCAGTGAATGTGGGTAAACTGGTCTTTATTATCGTGGAAGTGTATGGGCTGCTCTGGCAGGTTGGCGTTGCACTGGTCTTTAGCATAGCCAGTCTGGTATGCCTTGCTGCTAAAGTCTTCGGCTTTGCCGTTTACCAGTATCTGCATACGGAAGTGGTAGTGCTCGAGTTTCGGGTTACGAATAACAGCTGGCGAACTCGCATAGATATAGCCACTGTACACCAGCATTAGACTCGCCATAAGCCCCGCTAGAATAAGTATCCCTCTCATGACTCGTCGTAGCTTGGCCAAGTGACCAGATATAGCTCTTGAGCTTTTATCCTTGTTGTCTTCGATCATCCTTGTGTCCTTAGGGCTTTACTAGCCATATATACGCCCAGATCAATATGGCCGTGATAATCAGACTGATTACTATGATATTTGTAATTTTTTTATGCATACGCACCTCCAAAGCTATCTATTTATTGATAAATAAATAGATTTTTTCAGGCACGAAAGACAGCCAAGCGAATATATGCTGGTGACCCTGGGGGTGGCTCAAAATTTACAAGACGGTTGGCTTGCTGGCGGTGCTCCACTTGCAGCGCCAAGAGTGGTGAAGCTTGAAACTTTAGGTAAAATGGGGTAGGCGGTTCATCATCCTCCCTCTCTGTAAGCTCGTTTTTATAAGCACTGACTAACGCACAGATACTAATACAGCTTGATGAACTTGTTCCATGACTCGTTCCGTTGCTTGTGTGAGTCGAGTAGGACGAGAGCGCGGTGACGTGAATCCCAACACTGAGCAGACTCAATAACATCGCTAAAGAAAGTGAAATACTTTTTTGTATCAGGCGTCTCATATCTTATTCTTATTTTACCTTACTTCACCGACTTATTCATAACAATCAATACCCAGAATTGCTTGCACATATTAAAGAAGACTCCTGTTTCCTCGCAATGCGTGAAACACGAATCTTCTTAATGTGATTGTAGCAAAATTAGTGCGTAATGCGAACTATGCGCGTCTGGCCGTGATAGGTTATCTTGAGATCGATGCTACTCTCGGAATTACGAATGTCAGTGTATAGATTTCCTTTACGTTCGATACCGGTATTGATATTGCCGCCTAGCTCACTCTTATGAAATGGCGTGTAGTTTTGAGAATGCTCAGATGTGTAAACAGGGCCAGGCGCACCAATGGCGAGGCCATCAGGAAGTGTGTACTGGGCACCAAGCTCAAAGAATTGATTTGCATTAAAGGCATCTACCTTAGTGTCCAACTTGCGGCCGCTATCAGGTTCTAGAGCAATTGATACGTCTTTTGCATTTACGTTGTTTTTTGCTGTGATTATATAGTCAACGACAAGCTGTTTATTCTCAGAAGTGTACTTCTTTATACCATCACGGGAGTCATTGCGTCGGATACAGATATTAAAATCAGATGGCCCGTATTTTACCCACGGAGCATTAATATCACCATCCCACGCTTTCCAGTATGTATTTTCTTTTGACATGGTGTCGCAATTTTCTTTCTTATCGATAGCACCGTATTTTTTGACGGTATCTTTATCAATTGGAAGATCGACATTCTTGAACTCTGCCTTAGTAACTTTAATATCGAAGTCAGGAAATCCTACGTTATCATTTGGAGCGTAGACTTTGTTAGCGAGGTAGTTTCCGTATGCCTTGTGACCAAAGAATCCCCCAGTGCCGAGGGCAATGATCGCAACCCCAATGGTAATCCACTTAATGATTGAGTTTTTCTTTTTACCAGCCATATACGCGTCTCCTTAGCCTGATTATATCAGCTAAATACCAGCAACGAGTTCATCCGGCTATTATGCTCCCGGGTGAGAACTCGTAGCCCGACTGTAGGGCTCAAACTATGTGCTTGTACTACTTTGCTTGTAGATCAAACGGGAAATGAAAGATATATGAGAAAAGGCAATGACGCAGGTTACTGAGGCTTTTTACCGATATATGCATAGTCGCCGCCGTCTATCTCCAACGACTCAGGGACAGCATCTCTTTTGATTGTAGTAGCTAATGGTTTTTCTTTCACAAAGCTTAGAAGTACCACCGCTACGGCAATGAGGGGAACCATGTACAGGAATATCGGAGTTAGTGCCTCATTGTATGAGCTAATGACAATGTCATGGATTCGCGTTGGTAAGTGATTCACTAAGTCAGGTGTAAATGAATTGCTATTTCCGGCGCCTCCCGTGCCTGAGGCTGGCAGTCTATTCGTAAGAAGTTCAGTCAATTTAGTCGCAAACAGTGTACCTACTACTGCCGCTCCCAGCGAAGCTCCAATCTGGCGAAAATAATTATTAGAAGCGGTTGCTGTACCTACTATCGACACATCGAACGAATTTTGTACGATTAAAACAAGAATCTGCATGCTCATACCTAAGCCAAACCCCATGACCGCCAGATAAGAACAGAGGAGCCAGATAGGCATCGTCGGGGTCATCGTCGACAGCAGTACTAGCGCCACTATTACTATTGATGTACCCACAACTGGGAACCATTTATAGCGGCCTGTCTTACTTACCAATTGTCCCGTCGCTATAGAGCTGACGAGGAGTGCGGCCATCATCGGGATCATCAACAGCCCTGCTTCAGTCGCACCAACACCGGTTACCATCTGCAGATACGTTGGCAAGTAAGCGAGGGTGCCGAACATCGCGATACCAATAATTAAACCGGCAGTGGTAGTGAGATTAAAGTTGCGGTCTTTGAATAGATAGAGCGGCATGATGGGTTCTTTGGCTCTACGTTCTACGAACACAAAACTGATCGCAGTAACCAAGCCACCGACAATCAGCGATAGGATCTCAGGTGAGTTCCATTCATAGGTTCGTCCTCCCCAGATAGAAAGCAACACAATAATTGTCGATGTAATGCCCAGGAGAAGCATACCGATAAAATCTAACTTCGGCCGGGTATTGGTGTTTTTTGGTAGCCTGAGAAAAAAGACTGCTGCAGCGATAGCTAATATCCCTAGAGGTATGTTCATCCAGAATGCCCATCTCCAGCCAATGCCATCTGTAAACCAGCCACCGAGCAACGGGCCAGCCACTGAAGAGAAAGCAAATACTCCACCCATTATGCCCATATACTTACCACGCTCACGCGCCGGGACGACATCGGCTATTATGGCTTGCGCCAGAATCATGAGTCCGCCGCCGCCCAGACCCTGGATGGCACGTCCGACGATAAGCCAGGTCATATCCTGTGCCAATCCGCCGAAAACCGATCCCAGCATAAAGAGACTGATCGCAGTGATGAGGAGACCTTTTCTACCGATCAAATCTCCGACTTTACCGTAAACAGGAATCATGATTGTCGCTGCTAGTATGTATGCCGTGGTGACCCACAACATATGGTCAACACCCTTTAGTTCACCCACGATAGTAGGAAGCGCAGTACTAAAAATAGTTTGATTCAATGAGGCCAAAAGCATTGTCACCATCAAGCCGGCGAAGATTAATAGTATATGTTTTTTTCTGCCATCGTCTGTATCGGTTTTTTTCATTTTTGTCATCGGTTTCTCCATTATTTAATATCTTCGTCGAGCAGGTCTTTGATGTTTGTTTGTACACGTTGCATATGTTGCTCCAGCACGTCAGGCTTAACTACAACTAACGTTTCACTATGAGCTGAGCTGACAATGAGTAACTTGTCACCTTCTTTCATATCGAGTGCTTGGCGTGCTTCTGAAGGTATGACTATCTGGCCTTTTGTCCCGACCGTCGCTGAACCCCAAAACTTAAATTTACCTACCATACTAAACTCCTATTTATGATATATAACATACTATTCATACTTATTGTACTCGTCTTTACTTAGCGAATCAATATATTCAATGTGCTTTTGAAAAGCGAGCGCTTGAATATATTCATGTATAATAGATTTAATGCGTAGAAAAATTTAAACCAATAAAGGATACCAATGGCAAGTTTTCTTAAACGACTAGGACTGTTTTCGTTCAAACATAAATGGATTGTGATCAGCGCGTGGCTGGCAATTGTCTCAGTTGTGCTGGGTCTCATGTTTACTTTCCAGAAGCCTGCTTCGGATAATATTTCTATTCCAGGCACGGAAGCACAAACGACGATAGAAAAAGCTGAGAAGCTATTCCCGAATGCTGGCGGTGGAACGGGCCGGATTGTTTTTGAGGCTCCAGCCGGAAAAACTATCGATGATTACAAGGGGGTCATCGATCAAACTCTGGCTGACGCGGCAAAAGCTAAAGACGTTGAGCAGATCATTAGTCCGTTTGTCTATGAAGAAGCGGTATCGAAGGATCGACGAATCGCCTTCGCCCAGTTGCAGCTAAGTGTCAGTCGCAATAATGTCACCGACCAAACCGCAGAAGAGGTAGCGACATCGTTGAGTATAGCCCGTCAAGGTGGCCTTAGTGCTGAGGCGGGCGGAGACATCGTGAGACTGGCTCCAAGTGAAATTCTGGGCATAGGCGAAATTCTTGGAGTCGTTGTTGCTGCGATTGTTCTCATCGTAATGTTCAAGACTGTTTTTGCTGCCGGTCTACCACTAATGGTTGCAATCTTCGCCCTCGTCACGGGCGTAGGTGCGGTATTCGCATTGAGTGGTGTGGTTGAAATTAATGCTACGACTCCCGTCCTCGCCGTCATGCTTGGTCTAGCATTTCTATCAACATCTCGCCATCTACCATCT
>LCPR01000010.1 GCA_001003725.1 Candidatus Saccharibacteria bacterium GW2011_GWC2_48_9 | reverse complement strand
ATCATGAGGGTGCAAATGAAATATCAAACGCAGAGTATTTAAAGGGCATGCAGTTTGGTCAGATGATAAATATCAAGAACAAGACCGTGAAAAAACAAATCGAGGAAATACAGACAATGAAACAACTACAAGCTAAAGGAAATTAGATGAGGTTATATGAAGAATAAGATATTTATTACAGTGATTGTCGTACTGGCAATTGCTGCAGCTGCTGTTTGGTATTTTGTGGTTTTTTCCGTAAAACCAGTACCCGAGGGAGCGCTACAAACAAGCAAAACAGCAACAGACGAAAAGAAACAAAAACCTGCAAGCGATAGTAAATATGCAAACCTAAAGGGCGATGCTTTCGATGAGGCGTATATCGCCGACATGCTGGCTCACCACGAAGGCGCTCTGAATATGTCAGAACATGCAATGGCAGTTACTGCTCATGAGGAGATTCGCACACTAGCTAGTGATATCGTACAGAGTCAAAGCGCGGAACTCATAAAAATGCGAACATGGCAAAAAGAATGGGGCTATAAGGAAACGATGAGCGGTGGTCATGGCAGTCACGGAGGTGCTGGTATGGACATGGGCGGCGACATGGTAGAGATGCAGAATAAGTTACAGGGACTCAAAGGTGAGGAATATGATAAAGAGTTTCTCAAGCAGATGATTCTTCACCACGAGCAAGCAGTTGAAATGTCTCAATATGCCGCGACCAATGCAAAGCACCAGGAGATAAAAGACCTTGCAAGTGCCGTTATTAGCGCGCAGACAAAAGAAATCGAGCAAATGAAGCAGTGGCAAAAAGACTGGGGTTATTAAACTTCTGTTTTTCTTCGATCGGATACTTTAAAATCACGAACGACCTGCAATACAAGACATGGGGCAAGCAATATACCTAAGAATATCCACCACAGCATGAAGTAGCCGCTGATCATACTTGTTCCAAGCATTAGGCCGTGTATAAAAATTGCCGCCATAGCACAGGCTTGAAGTAGACCAACATACGACCATATGCCATGTACGATACGCCTACTACGGAAATGTTTTAGGACATCATAGAGCAAGAACGTTGCCAGTGCGGCTATCGCGATTACCACTGCCCATGCACGATAGGAGCCAACGTAGCTGATGTAGCTTTCTGGAGGGAGTAGGCCGGTATCGAGGAAGCGCTGCACTAAAAAAATACTGGGATGCGTTACTAGCAACAATAAAACTATACGTCCAGTCCACTTTGTGAATCGCCTATTATTGACAGGTTTGCCGATGGAATTTGTGACATAATGAACCCACATTGTCGTCCACGCAAGTACTCCGAGTATGGGGAAGAATTGGTACATTGATGTAACGCTTCCAGATAAAGTCATGAGCCACAAGAAGATGCTTACGATAGACACCATTCCGAACAAAACCCAAGCGCGGTAACGTTTAATAAAGTAATACACTATATCCTCATTATACTGGAGAAAGGACAATACTAGTTATGAAGAAAAGTACAATCATACTCCTGACAATCACACTGTTGCTGCTAACCCTTGTGGGGGCAGGTGTATGGGCGCTCGTGAGTCGCTCTAATGATCAGAAGTCCAAAGGGTCTCAGGACACAACCGCTGATCAACAAAACAAAACGTTCACCATGGACGAAATAGCCACTCATAACTCAAAAACAGACTGCTGGACAGTTATCTCAGGGCAGGTGTATAAACTTACCGATTTTATAAATCGTCATCCAGGTGGCAATGAGGTAGTTCGTGCTTGCGGTATAGACGCAACGACTTTATTTACTTCTCGCACTACGGAAGATGGGCAGTCGATTGGTTCGGGCACGCCGCATAGCCGAGTAGCCCAAGAACAACTTGACCAGTTAAAAATCGGTAACCTTGCTAAGTAGGTAAACTATGAATAATGATATGAATAGTCAAAGGCGACTTATCGTTGATATTCTCGCAAGTAAATGGGTTATACGAATTATGTATACGCTTGGGCACGATACACACCGATTTAGCGAAATCCACAAAGCTATCCCTGAAGCGACACAAAAAATGCTCACCGAGGCACTACGAAAATTAGAGCGAAATGGCCTCATTGACCGGCACATATACCCAGTCATACCACCGCAAGTAGAATATAAACTCACTGCTCTTGGCCGTGAGTTGCTCAAGTTAACTGATGCCATATCCCAATGGGCTGATACGCATGCAGGAGAAATAAAGCGCGCGCAAAAGTCATACGATCGTCGTAAAAAATCGTGACCCTCCTATCACTTCGATTTTTCTTTAGAAAAGTCGAAGTCACACCCTAGCTTGCTAGGGTGATTTGGTATCTATGATAGATTATTCCTCGCCGGGTAGCTTTCGGTGGGTAGTTGACGACGTTTTCTTTTTCCGTGTTACCCTCTTTGGAGTAGCTGCTTTTGCCTTATTTGGCCTAGGAGCTTTTGGCGCATATTTGATAGTGTAAGCCTTGCGAGAATTATCGATGATTGCTTGACGAACTACGGTGCCTTGAGCGGCGTTGTCTTCAAGCAGTAATGTTTCACCCGACAGCGGCTCTTGTGACAGTACGGCGGCAATTCTAATATAGTAACTGAACGCTGGCAGATTGGCGATTTCACCCTGCTCAATGTAGGGCGTAAACATTTGTAGCAATGATTGTTCATCTGCCGGGTTGCCTGTTCTGAAGCAGATTACCGTACCGACATTGGCAAGAATGATATTTACCATGCGCTGATCATCCTGTTGCGATGTGGACTGTTCGGCCATTGTCAGGAACAGCTTGTATTTACGTGACTCAGACAGCATTTGGACAAACGACATAGTGGCAAAGTTTTGAAACTCATCAACATAGAGATGATACGGCGTACGCTCTGACTGTTGCATACGAGCGCGACGAAGTGAAGCAAGCTGGAGCTTGGCAAGCACCATGATACCGAATAGCTCCGAGGTATCTTCGCCGAGTAAACCTTTTGAAAAATTGCAGATGAGGATTTTGCGGCTATTGATGATGTCGTCAAAATCGATCGTCGATCTTTCTTGCTCTAAAATACGTTTGGCACTGGCCGAAAAGAGGAACCGTCCAATCTTGGCAGTAATACCGGCCGCCATCTTAACTTGCTGCATGCCTCCAGCTTTACCAAACTCATTGCGCCAGAAATGCTTGAGGTTCTCATCTTCGAGCGTCGGAATAATCTTTTTACGATAAGCAGAGTCATTGATAAGATCATACACCGTGAACAAAGTGGCATTTTCTTGTGTGAGCGCCGTCTGTACAGCATTGCGTAACATGTACTCAATCCTGTGTCCGCCCGAATCATCTTCGGAAAATATCTTACGAAAAATTGATACAACTGTTTCGGTGATGAGATCTTTTTCGCGTAGTAGCTCATCGCCCTCAAGTCTATGGTCTAGTTCGAGTAAATTAAGTCCAACTGGGTACGACAGATCGTCGGGATTGAAGTATACAACATCTTTCAGACGCTCTTCTGGCACATATCGTAGCAATGTTTCTGCCATATCACCGTGTGGGTCTATGACGGCGACGCCCTTGCCGCTGCAAATATCTTGCACCAGCGCATATTGCAGCATGGTTGTCTTGCCATTGCCTGTGCCACCGATGATATACACATGGCGTTCGCGTTCTTTTTCGGTTAAGCCAATCGGCGTAACCTCACCATGATAGCGATTAACTCCCAACACAACATCGAAGTTTGAATCCTTTTTGAGCGATAGTGGTGCTGGTAAAGTACGACTAAGTGATTTGACGATATTCTCGGTTTTGGTCGTGCCAGCATACGGAAAGTGGTATAGGTCTGACAGTTCGCTTGTAGCCAGCAAAGCCGTCTTATTGTGTAAAAAAGATGGCAAGCGGTGTCGCAAAGCAAAGGTGCGGTAGTAATTGACGAGTCGCCGAGGAAAACTGTACCGAGCTTGCAGTGACTGATATTTAGGCACATTGAATGACGCTAGTGACGCTCTGATACCCTTGACACGTTGTGAGCATTTTTGCTTGTTTGGACTAGCAACATATGCTCGAATGGTCACCTGAAAGATTGGCTGATTGACCTTGTGATGGATAGACTCAACCAACTCTTGTTCAAAGCCACTCAGTATACGAGCTGGCTTAAGCCCAAGTGCAGCCTGCTGTTTGTGTTGAGTAAGCTGTGTATCGAAAGAGTCACGTCGATAGGTACTTGACGAGCCAGAAAGCCCGCTACCAATGCCGTCCATGATACTAAACATAAACGAATTAATAGCCGTAAAGAAACTACCGATACCTGGCGTATGTCTACCCTCAAGCTTTCCAAGTAAATCCTCATTGGTGAGGATTTGTCGAGCAATACTCTCTGCTTCCTTGGCGCGCGTGGGGGTGAGTACTATCTGAAAAGCGACTTGCTCATTAGCCTCAAGTTTCGTCATAGACCCAGTGAGATAGGCTATCGGGTCGTGCTCCTCAAGCTCCTTTTGCACATTGAGTGGAAACGCAAAATGTCCGGTCTGACGAAACTCGATTGTTTGTCCTGATAGTTGCGGTGGAAAATAATCATCTGTTTCTTTGACGATCATATCGGGAAGATATGAAGTAATCGTCTGGTGAAATGTTTCAACCACATCATCAGGTACTCTCGCAATGTACCTGATACCACCTTGCTTGGTTGAGGTTACTTCAAGGGATAGGTGCGGATAGCGGCGTAGCAACCTATCCGAAAGTGTACGCGAAGTATGGAGACCGTGAAGCACAGCGAAAAACTCTTGTGTGGCGCGTGGCCTTTTGGCGGCTTGCGCTGGAGGTATGAGCTCGAAAAAGGTATGTGGTGATTTAAGGGCATACATAAAATCCCAGACTCGTACACCCACAGCTGCCAATACTGCGATACCTACAATCACGAGTAGCCATAGCCCGATTGTCGGTAGCAAATCGGCTACCGACGACAATAGCTCAAATATTTTATCCACCTAGTTCTCCTGCCATAAATGTACGCGGATTGACTGGTATGTCGTGGACATTGATTTGAAAATGTAAATGATTGCCAGTAGAAGCGCCCGTTGTGCCGACATAGCCAATCACATCGCCCGGCTTCACATCTTGGCCAACTGTCGCATTCGTTTTTGACATGTGACAATAAAGCGATTCAACACCACCTCCATGATCGATTTCGACACTAATTCCGCAGGCACTATCGTTAATGTTATCAACCACTGTTATTTTGCCCTTGGCAAATGGAGTAATAGGCGTACCAGCATTTGCCGCAATATCAATACCAGTGTGTGCACCATAGCCAAAGTTTTGACGAAAAGCATCAAAATTACCAAAAGTGTCGGTCATTATGCCTTGAATTGGCCAGACCGTTGATAGCTCACGCTCATCAATCTTTTTACCCTTGGAGTCGAATATCTCAACGAGGTGTGTTACCGGATTTATCGCTACCAAAGCCTGTGAAACTGCGGCAACACCAGCATTTGCTATGACGACTACCGAAATAAGTGGCAGAAATAATATAAATGCTAACGTACCAAGTACAATGTAAGCCTCCTTTTTAAACGAAATAACAACGCTAAAAAGAAGTTTATTCATGTATAAATCTCATTTGGGTTAGTGGTGATGAGCGGGTGCTCTTTTTCACTGGCAACAACTTTGACAGCAACATGGTTTTGATCGGCAATAATCAGTGCGTCACCACGCTCGCAGGTAAGTAGAAAGGTTTGCTCGTATTCGCTCAAATTAAACTCTGATACGACATTCTTGATCGTTGTTGTGTCCTGCCTCATTAAGATACGCAGGCTGCTTTGTGAGGCGATCGCCCGGCCATAATCATTACGCAAAAAGTCGTTAGCTTGTTGCGAAATAATCGATACACCAAGATAGTACTTGCGAGCACGTCGCACGAGGCCAGCCACAAACCGTGCTGACTCCTCATGCTGTAATAACATCCAGCCCTCATCGATGACCAACATACGCTTTTCGGGGTGGGTTTTGACCTGATTTTGCACGAAGTTAGAAATGATCATCATCATGATCTGTCGTAGTGATTCCGGTAAATCTTTGATGTCAAAGATAACCAGACGATTATCGAGTTTAATGTTTGTTTGCTCATTAAAGACGTTAGCCAGCGAGCCGCTGATGTACTTTTCTAGGCGTTCGCAAAGCGTGAGATGACCCATGTCTTTCAAGGCAGCGTATAAATCGGACAGTAGCGGCATCGTGTTCTTTTTAGCCTTGCGATAGACATGTAGTATCGCTTTATCGACGGCTGCTTTTTCTCGAGGTTCTAGCCCCTCGGTCATGAGGCCAATTACTTCGGTTAAGTCTTGGGCATGTTCGGCTATTCTATCTTGTGTATACGAGTTGGTAGCAAGATCAAACGGATTTATCTTTTCCTTGCTCTTGGCTGATAGTCTGATATACGTGCCATTCACTGATTCGGTGAGCTGCTTGTATTCGCGCTCCGGGTCAATTACGATGACGCGCGTACCTTGCATGAGCTGACGGAGTATCTCGACTTTTGTTGCATAGCTCTTGCCACTCCCAGACTGCGCGAAAATGATACTGTTCGCGTTATTAAGTGCGAACCTATCAAGTATGACAAGGGAGTTATTTGATTTATTGACGCCGTATAAAATACCCGATTCTTGCACCAACTCTGATGACATAAGGGGAAATGTAAGTGCTGCCGATGAGCTGTCGAGATTACGTTTTTGATCAAGTACATCTTCGCCGCGAGGCAGAACTGATTGCAAGCCCTCTACCTGTTGGTATCGTGTAGTTTTGACGTAAAATAACCGCGCCGATAGCTCGGTTTCAAGCAATTTCGTGACATTTTCCAGCTCTGCCTGTGTTTGCGCACTAATTGTCATATAAATGGACATTTGAAATAGCTTTTCTTGTCCGCGCTGGATTTTGTCACGTAGCTCTACCGCAGACTCAAGAGGATCAGTAATCTCCGAACCAATCACTTTACCGCTGCGTATCATAGCGCGCTTAGTAGACTCAAGTTCAGTAATTTTACGGCGTAGCTTGGGGAGCGCCTGCAACGCGTTAACTTCATGGACGTGATACGAAATATCTATGTTATGGCTAAAATTGATAAGACTATTTAGCCAGCCAGACGAGGCCGTAAGCGGATAGCCTGAAATAAACAGTGTGCGAATGAATTGATCATCGAGCTTGAGATAATTCGGCTGTTCCTCCAGTCCAGCATACGAGATGATGTCCATCGGGTCTTGTTCGCCATAAGTCAGTGCGAGATGTCGTGGTCGCTCATTACGTTGCTTTTTCCATGAACGGAGTTTTTTGAATGGCGGCAGATTTGTTAGTGGGCTTTTACGCTTTGCTTTCTTAGCTGGTTTTTTGACTGGAGCTTTGGCGGGTCTCTGTGATTTGACTTTCATAAGTAAGACTCCTTTAGTAATTGCATAGTTTGCTCGGTAATTGGTTGATTCTTGGCAGAGTGCGGGCTGTAAAACGTATAAAACAGGTCGAGTACCTCAAGGCTGTTTAACTGATAGGTATGCACGCCGAGTCTAGCAAGACCTTTCGCTACAATGTCGCTGTTTAGTAGTAGTTGTTCTTTTATCATTTCAAAGTCTTGGCGCTCTTTGGCGCTGAATGGTACAACAACGTAGAAATGTCGAGCAAGGATTTTATTTTTTGTGATAAGACCCTGCACAAATTCGATATAGTTCTTGACCTGATGTCGATAGACTTTCTCTTTTTCGCCATCAATCTTGAGTCGAAACTCCTCTAGATATTTGTCCATGTCCATTTCGCGAACGCGAATAATAATCTGCAAGGGACAAGCGAGAGAGTTTAGGAAGTTTTGGTACGTATCAATGAGTGCGTCCTGTTCGGCTTCACTCTTTAATTCAAAGTTAAGAGATGAGACCTGCAGAATCATCCGGTAACGGTTGCCAGGAAGGATTAAAATGCCGTCTTGTACTCCTTTTATAGCGATTTGGCTACGTGAGGATACTTTGCTATTTGATTTCCTGAATATGGACATTGAGGCCTCCTTTTTTATTGGTTCGGAATGTCAGCTTGGCACGAGGGTCTGTAACGATCTGTTCCAGACGGGCTTTATCAGATATGGGTACGGCTGTAGTGATAATTGGTGAGGTTACTTTTTCCAGTGGTCGTTTGGTTGGTTTTACTATTGGTGTTTCGTCGTGTTTGATGCGTAAGTAGCTATCGTTCTTATTGTAGATGTGGAAGCGGGGGCGTTGGTTGTAGCGTAGTAATATACCAATCCATTGAATGAGCAATCTGCCTTTGATGCGTATAGCGAGAGTAGCAAAAACAGCAAAAACCACTGTAATAATCACGATCTTGTACGGTTCAGCTTTGAAAAACGGGGGAAATAGGACATATACCACGCTACCCAGAAAAATGGGGGATGTAAGCATAATGAGCTGCTGCAAACTAAGACTACCAGCTACTTTGTCTTCGACAGTCGTGACTTGTGCTGGCACTACAGTTGTCTTCACTACCTTGCTCCTTTCTTGGTGCCCGACATTGCCGCGTTGCTAGCGTTGCGCGATACAAGCCCTTGAGGTTTATCTGCGGCTGCGCTCTGGCGTACTTTACCCGATAAGTGACTCACACTATTTACAAATTGACCACCTAATTTGCGAGCCGTCCGCGCACCAGCACTTGCATAGGCCATTTGCGCGATAACACTCTGTGTTTTGAGGAGTGCTAGGATTGTCGCAACACCGACCACCATTGACATGATTGGGTCGAGACCTTTGTTCCCGTCGTTGGTCGTCATACCGGCGAAAATCGACGACGCTAATATGAGAATGACAACATGTACAAAGAGGACAAATACAGTTGTCAGATACGAACGAATTGCGTTTGCAGCAAAGTCTTTAAAGCTTGGCAGTAGCCACAACATTACAACAATTGGCGATAGGACGGCACCGACAGACAGTATAATAAACACCACGTAGATCAATAGGGCGGCGAGCTTCATATTCTTTGACTCATCCATGACTTTTGACAGCGACTCCCATACGGTCGATGACGAAAAACCAGTCTGGACGGCTGATATCATCCCATTCGATAGGCTAATAATGGCGTCGATCGCAAATATCGACGAATTCATCAACAAGAACACGACAATCAACTGCGGCAATAGGTGCTTAAATTCGATTTCTTCTAGGCCGAGTGCTGAAAAACTCATAACATGAAAACCAAGCAATATTACTATCAAGATAAAGAGCACGTCCGCGATTGCTAAAATTGTCAGCCATAAATTAAAGACACTAGAGTTTTCGGCCATGAGGGGCGTTGCTTTTGTAAAATATTGCAAAGCGTCAATAAATGGCTTGCCGATTGTCTCGACAATATTCTTGAGCAAGCCAACGACAGCGTTTATAAGCACCTCGACCAGTCCGCCACCACCTTACTCGGGTTTTACTTGTGTCAGAGCGGGCATTTCTTTGACTGGTTTGTTTGTACTGTTTTGGTATGTATGCGTCAAAATAGCCGTAAGCGAGGCTGCCGACAAAACGATTATCAGCCCGAGCAAGGCATTCCGTATAGTTGTCTTGGCGTGATCAAGCCGGTCGGGTTGCCCCGAGCTACTTATCATCTGAAACCCACCATGTATCAAAAAACCCGTTGCTGCAAGTCCGGCTATCACGCAGAGCGTCGTGATTGTTGGGGCAATAAAGCTCCTCATTGCGTTCCCTGCAGCCGTTGCGTCCGCAAAAAACGTGAGCTGGCTTATCATGGAGAACATATCCATGATAATCTACTTTCCGAAAGCGCCTGTTGCGATGTCCGTGATGATATTACTAATAACAAAGGCTGCGATAGTAATGCCTAATCCGATTGCTGCCCATAACAACGTTCGTTTGGCTCTATCAAGATGTTCGGGATTGCCCGAGCTTGTGATGTAGGTAAAACCACCCACAACGAAAAAGCCGGTCGCAACCAGACCGGCAAGACCTGCAATAACCTTAATGATATTCCGTATAAAGGTTTCCACTTGTGATATGTCACCGCTTGCTGCAAAAACTGGCTGTGAAATAATAAATGGCAATCCTAAAATAGCTAGCATTGCCACGAAATATAATGTTTTCTTTGTCCCCATGATGCTTCCCTCGTTTTTATGCAAGGTTCCCACCATACCCAACCATTAGTATTTTGATGCGTAAATACAGCTACGCGATAACAATTCCCACTTATTTTAAAATTACCAGAGAGGTAACTTCATAGACAATAAGGCACTTTAAGGATACTTGATTACTTTCGAGATACTTAGTTACCTAAAAGTAAGTAAAAATTGAGGAGATATCTGAAAGAAAATCGTGAAGCATAAGTTTTTTAAAAAATCATCAAACAAAATACAAGCCGTACGAACATACATAGTCACAAAATGATACAATAATAGCAATATGACCAGTGACTCACTACAAACGATCGGACGTAAATTGCGTGAGGCGCGCGAAAAACAGCACCTTACGCAGTCAGAAGTTGCAAGCGGCGCTGATATAAGTACTAATCATTACGCCCAGATTGAACGCGGTGAAGCGAATGCCTCTATTGAAACACTTGAGAGTATACTCAAAGTGCTTAGAGTGAAATCATCAAAAATTCTACCGTTTTAAGCTATAATTTTGAGCCATCTATCAATAGGCAATCTTGACTCTTGGCAAGTTCGGTGGCTGGACGCGAAAAGACGCTGTTTGTGACGACCATCGCGCGGTCACATTTGTATTTTTTGAGCGCGACGACTACTTGTCTCACAGCTTCAATGCCGACCAGTCCATTATAGTGTTTGACTTGGATACCCCACACAATACCATCTTTTTTGGCGACAATATCGACACCAAGGTCATATTTCTCAGTGATACGCACATTCGTATAACCCTTATCTTTGAGCCATGCAGCCACGAAATACTCAAACTCTACCCATGTCATAGCATCAAGCGGTTTGTTTGTATGAGCGATACGTTTGAGCCTTTGTCTCTGCACGAGTCGTCCAATAAAACGAAACATACTGATAATAGGGCCATAGAAGATGGATAACAATATGATGATAATTATACCGGCAGCAATAGTGTTGAATATAACAGGCCCCGACCAACCTTGTGAGTACATCACTCCGCCAGCGAGCAGTATTATGATAACGATTGCGCCGCCGAGGCCATTGTTTTGAGAACGACGCGACATAATAAGCCACCTCTATTCGTGTTTCTTTAGGTCGTCTTCGATAAATTGTTTGTAGAACTTATCGAGTTCCGACTCAAGTGGACTATTTATATCTCGTTCACGCAGATTTTTCTTCCATGTTGCCAAGAACCGCACCGCTCGCTCTGGCGAGGCATGTTCGGGGTCATTCAACTCCATATAACGCAGAACGGCATCAACATCTGCTTCGTTCAGGTCATAGCCGATTTGGTCGTCAACTTTCTTCATTAGGTCTATTATATCATTTAGCATCTGTTTCCTCCTTTGCTATAATGACTTTATTATCGACATACCGAAACCCGAGGGCTTCAAGTTTGTGGGTGAAGTTAATCAAATAGGGTAGAAAAGAGTTCCAGGTAATATCAACATGGTTCACCAAGAGTATTTATAGATATGAAAAGTTCCATATTTTACTAATATGGAACTTTTCATATATTTAACACTTTGAATAGAGTTCGATTCTTTCATGGCCCACGCCCTTATTTTAGTTGATGGGTAATTGCCTATATTTGCACGACGAGCCCTTTGATGAAAACGCATTATTCGTGCATTTCAAGCTTATTTCCCTCTAAAAGCAACCAAAAATAAATAACACGCGCGATATATGATGATGTATCATTATGATACATCTTGTAATTCACTATAATGTATATATGATCTGTTATTTGTAGTAAAATGATATATAATGTATTGCATATTTGCAAGTCCTGAGTATAATAATGAAGTATGAACGACAAGATTATTGAGATTCCTAGATTTGGTTTTGACAACGAACTTACTGGGCTCATCGTGGAGCTTGAAAGAGTAAGAGAGAAGTTTGATCATGGTACAACTTCTGCTCCTATTTTTTTTGAGTTAAAAAACATATTCCAATTAGCCACAAGTATGACGTCGGCACGCATTGAGGGAAACCACACCACAGTTGTAGACTTCGTCGAAGCAATCAACGAAAAAGCAGATAAGGGCATTGAGGTGCCGGATGCAGTTCGTGAGATTACTAATATTCAGAATGGTGTTGCTTTTATCGAAGCTAACATTCAATCAATGCCTATAGATAAAGAATTCATTTGTCAGATTCATCGAATAATAGTCAAGGACTTAGTGCGAGAAGGGGATGAGCGCCCAGGCGCATTCCGCACGCTCCCAGTAACAATCAACAAGTCGCCCCATCGTCCGCCAGCTCCAGCAGATGTAGACGACTACATGAGAGAGCTCGTCAAATTCATAAACGAAACACACGGGTCACAATTTGATCTATTGAAAGACTCTATTGTTCACCATCGCTTTACATGGATCCATCCTTTTACTAATGGTAATGGACGTGTCGCTCGTCTCGTGACGTATGCCATGATGGCTAAGCAGGGTTTTATTGATGCATCAGGCATCAGGGCATTAAATCCAACAGCAGTGTTTGGTAGTAATCGCGAAGAATACTACGACCACCTCTCTAGAGCAGATAGTCTGAAAGATGATGACGTAATTGCGTGGGCGTTATATATGCTTGGAGGAGTTAAGGGTGATCTTGATAAGGTAGCCAACCTTCTGGATGTTACTTACGTCCGTGAGCAGATACTATTTCCAGCCCTGAAAGACGCACTAAACAGGAAAAGAATTACACCACAGGAACATGATATGCTTCGTGTGATTATTCGGCGAGAGGTCGTGCAAGCCGGAGACTTTGATTCAGTAGTAAGAGGTTCACAGCCAACTCGCTCCAGGGCGGTTGCTCGACTTAAAGAGCTACGCCTGATAAGTGCGATGCCTGATAACCCAAGAAAGTATCGCGTCCAGCTTTCAAATAACGCATTGACTACGCCAATCATGAATCGACTTGTTGAAAACGGACTCCTACCTCCAATGTTGCGTGACTAGCCTATTGTTATGAATAAAATACGATGAAGAATATATATCAAATAGATCACAAGCAGGCTCGAACGTTCTTTATTACAGCAGATAATTACTGTAATGTGGATCTACCTAAGTATGTAAACTTTCAACCCCTTCTAGATGAAGTTGATACAAAATTGGAGGGGCATGACCTTTCTTCATGGCACAGTTCAAGCCTTAAACCTCATGATGATGACAAAGTTAATTACAGGCTTTTAGGCAACAAGGATAGCGACTATGCGTGGAGACCATATGAACTCATTAATCCCGCCATCTACGTCGACATAGTTCATCTGATAACCAATGAGCAAAATTGGTACGAGATCACGGAAAGGTTCAGTTACTTCGCTAAAAATAACATCATCAAGTGTTGCAGTATACCGCTCGTGAAACGTCACAGAACTACGCAGAAAGGAACACAAATCCTGTCGTGGTGGGAGGGCGTAGAGCAAGAATCACTCAAGCTATCGCTTAAGTTTAACTATGTTTTTGATGCTGACATTTCAAACTGCTACGGGTCAATATACACCCACTCAATAGCGTGGGCGATGCACGGCAAAGTCAAAGCAAGAGCTGACAAAAATATGAAATTGTTGCTAGGATCAAAAATAGATCAAAAGTTTCAGGCAATGAGGTACGGACAGACGAATGGTATTCCGCAAGGAAGTGGTTTATCTGATTTTGTAGCTGAACTCGTTCTTGGCTATATTGACGAATTAATATCTGAGAAAATTAAGCAACATAGTCCAAGGCTAGCCGTTAATGAGTTTAGAATTCTCAGGTATAGAGACGACTATAAAATATTTACGAATAGACCAGAATTAGGCAAGAAATTGCTCCGGTATATTTCTGAAATCTTATCTGATTTTGGCATGCACCTAAATACGTCAAAGACTAAAGAGTCTTCTGATCCGGTTATTGCATCCGTTAAAGCAGATAAAATAGATGAGCTTTTCGTAACGCCAAGAGAAGATAATTACGCTAAATGGTTATTACAGATCTACGCCACAATTTCTAAGCACCCAAATAGCGGTAAAGCAGTCCGCCAACTAAACTATTTTCACAAGCAATTACACTTAAAACATAGCTCCAAAGATAAGCTTCATTCCTACGAAAAAGCGGATGTTATGCTAGGCATCGTCACTAACATAGCGATACGTAACCCAAAATATTATAACTGGTCCGTAGCGATCATCAGTATTTTGCTAGATTATACCGCTAAAAGTAACAGGAGAGGTACGGCTTCGTCGATAGTACATAAATTTGAAAATACCCCAAACACTGGACTCCTGGACATTTGGCTCCAACGCGCTACTTTTCCTGAACACCCAAATCGCAAATATAGCGAACCATTCTGCAAGTTAGTTACCCTTGATAAATACCCCGGCAATGAATTGCTTTGGTCATTATCCTGGCTTGCCGAGCCAAGTTTAAAGAGGATAATCAACAAAACCCGAATCATAGATAGAAATCAGTTAGCAAAACTTAAAACAGTAATTGACAGAGAAGAAACCGACAGCTTCAAAACTCAGCCTAGTTAACTTAAATACTGACGATTCGAACCTCTCACCTAATCATTTAAAGTCAATATTAAAAATTGATCGCACACAACTTACTTTACTACACCCTGAATCCTAGATAGTCTAACTTCATTACTAAACTTTCTATATCGACAAGTAAAGTGTTCCATCTTTCGCTCACTTGGCTCACCAAAGAAAAAACGTCACCTTGTGTGGCGTTTTTTCTTTGGATGGTCTTATAGAAAACCGAACTCCGAAAGAGTGCGATAGTGAGGAGTAAAGCAATCGTGCGCCTTGATACTCTTAGAAGGGTCATTAAACTGATGCAATAGCTCCCAACCGAGAGGCTTGACAGCATACGGCGTCATTGACTTATAATCGAAAGTATGTTAATATATTCTAAGTTTTTCAATCGACAAGCCCTAGGAGCACCGTGAAGAACCGTACCTCTGGAATCATCAAACGAGCAGTCGCTGTTGTGGCAATTTTCCTTGCCTGGCTGAGCGTATCGCGCCTGCTGGCGACATGGATGTCGAATCATTTGTTCTTCATCAATGTTCCTGTCGAGGCCGAGTTCAGCAATGGATGTAGCTCTGCGAGAAACATCTACAGCAGATCATGGCAAGAAGAAAGCCTCCAAGCATGCGAGCCAATCGGCTACGAGTACGGAAGCGGTACCTATCCCGATCCAGACCCGGGAATGCCTACGTCAAGTTTCTTTGGCGAAGTCTTCACGGATGGGTGGGGTTTTGCCGTTGCGCACTTCGTCGGACTCATCGCAATGGTGATCGCTGCGGCTGTAGTATCTCTTCTGATGTACGTTATCGACGGCATTATCAACGGCTTCGGATCATCACACAGCGATCCATGCGATGTTGGTCAGTGCGGATGCGACTGCAGCTGCTGCCAGCGCCGCAAGCGTCGCTATGCAGCATCGCAGCAATCATCCAGCAACCTGGCGACAGGGATTGCGCTCGGTACAGCCATCGGCATTTCGATCGGCAGCTGAACCCAGAAGTACACCCTCTTTGACATCGATGATCAAAGAGGCAACCGGCGAGCAGGAAACTGCTCGCCTTTAACTTTTCCAAGGTGCTGCTGGGACACAAATAACAGCAATATGCTTCAGGGCTCGGTACTAATGAGCATAGGTAATTTGCTATACTAACCCTATGCATAAAGAATACAAAGGTGACCCCACTAAGCTATCCGACCTAGATAGCTGCTACGAAGACTTCATCTTGCCGGAGTTTGGTATTGCTCGACCGATTGAATGGGCGAGTCGCATCAAGACGGGTCCAGATAACTTCCTGCATGTATTTAACGCCGGGGATATAAAATATGCGCTCGCTTTCGATGACTATCCGAGCGACTTTAGTGTAGCAGGGGAGCCCTGCGTAAAAACAGTGAGACTAGAGAATGGCGAAGACATCCTGCATATATCAGCAGCGAGCGGTAAGTACGCCGAAAATATTACCGGCGCATTCATGTTGTTTCAGATAGTCGATACCACGGACTTCGAAAAACTGCTTGCCTATCTTGAAGCATCGTATGAAAAACTGCAACAGCGCTGGAGGGAAGGGTCGGCACACACGATAGTTGTAGCGCGCGACTTACTGCAACTCGCTGAGACGGCCGCGAGAAACAGTGACTCTCACGCACTCTATGCGATAAAGAACATCGTAGATACACTTATTTTACTTGACACCGAAGATACACAAGTACCCCTTGAAACCCTGAAGACCTACATTAAACGACTCGACGATGCGGGCGACGGCTACTATACCCACACCAAAAAGGAACTAGAGTTGGCGGAGAAAAATGTATATAGCCTTCTGTCGAAAGATACACAGGCGACACTAGCTATCCAAACCTACGAAGCTGCGCACCCTGGTCAAACAGTAACACTGGCTAGTGCGATGTACGCACGAACAGTGAACAAACAGACGGAAGGAGTTACCGTACGTTTTATCGTAAAAGATGACACATTCGAATATCCCTCCGAGCACTTCATAAACAAAGCACTGCAAGATTATTTTATCCAGAACCCGCACATTAACAAGAATAATATTATCCATTTCATGCCAGATGAGCTTCAGGGTTATCGACTCGTGGAGGGGTCGGTATACGTGAGAGATGTGTTCGAACGAGAGCTTGAGTTCATAGCATACTAAGTGAGTTCCAGTCAGCTAGATCTCCCATAAAAAGAAGAGCCCCGTTGAAAGGAACTCTTCATTTAAGTTCAACTTCCAAGGGGGCTACCTATCGTGAGCGGAAATTGAATGTCTAATCTTTACCCTAAGGTCTATCTCGCACTAATCAGTGCAAATGCAGTTACCGCTGAGCGACTTGTCCTCGTGACATGTGTCACAATGTTCACCGTATCGCTTTTGAGAATTAGGTGTTGTACGACCGCTGCTTTGAGCGGGTTTTCCTAGATTTGTCGAGCCTTTTGGCAAGAGTACATCGTTTAGTTTGATGTCTAATGCCTCGGCAAGGGCCGCTAGAGTTGACTCGTGTGGACAATGAGTATCCGTTTCGATCTTATAGATCGTTGGGGGACTCACCTTACTGAGTATTGCTAGCTCCTTGACGCTTAATCCACGCTCTGCGCGAATCTCCTTGAGTAGTTTCAATATACTTTCCGTTCTTGAGAGGTACGAGTATCCAGCTGGATACTGCAGAGCGTATCTTACTAGATATGTGCTGCAATGTCAACGCGCACGACCACTCATGTCACTCTGGATACACAGCTTTTACGATGCCACCCCCACGCACTTCGTCGGTACTATAGCTACAACCCTTTCCAAACGTCTCTTTCAAATTAACTGCAGCCTGTAGCGTATCGTATTTTTCGCTCGTAATGCCTAGGCCTTCTGTACACGTTACGTCAGAACGCTCAACGCCGCTAGGTAGGCTATACGTTGCGGGCGGTTCGGGATTTTTCATAGTGTGTCGCAAGCTAAATTTTTTGAATCCCAGTGCTTTAAGTTCTGTAGCGGCAGCTCGTACCTTCGACTCTCTATCTGCCACATTTTCTTTTGTAAAATAGCCTGGCTCTACCACGACTACATTTATGGTTGGCTCTACTGGAGCACCGATATACTTCTTGACGCTCGGTAGCGGCTTCGTGGCGACCTGATCTCGAAGGTCGACGGGAATCATTACATCTACCTCAAACTCGGGGGTAGACTGATAGGCAGAGGTAAGGATGTTTTTTATAGATGGCTGGAGTTCGTATGCCCACGCTTGCTGCATATAAGTGTCAGTCTTGCTATTATCTCCATTGCATCGCTCGATACAACCCCTTACTTCGAACGATATTGCAGTGTTATTCACGGGATGTGCAGTTGCCACTAGTTCGGTCCAGCCGTCAAATGAGTGCCTCCATCGTTTTTCTGTCGCAGTTTCAGTGACGGTGAAGGGTTGTCCGTACTTATCGTCCAAGTAAGAAGCGAGTTCTTTTGATTCATGAGTATATGTAGGGCCGCCAGTGAGCACACCAGACTTAATAACAGATGCTACGATAGGGGTAAGCGATAAGCAAATAATAGCGAGTCCGGCAGCGGCCACTTTTATGCCTCCATCTTGCGCAAGCTTGCCTTTTAGTTGCAACCGCGTGGTATGTAAGTATAGAAGAAGGCCCACAAGGAAGCTCACTTGAGCTCCATAAGTGATCAGTCTCATAGGATTGGTCAGTACAGGCAAAATGAAGAAAGGGTTAGCAAGAGCCGCGGTAGCAAGTAGCAATATGTAACAAGCATATATTGTGACGAGCCATGTCAGAATTATAAAAAAACGCATACCGAGCTTTTTATTAACGACGAATGCTACGCCAGTACCGATAAACAGTATTCCCGCCGCAAAGTACGTCGAAACGCCTGCGTTACTATATGTTGGATCTTGCAGCAAGATCGTATTGTACGCCACAAACATCAACCCAATAGTAACTGCTATCCATGGTGCAAATTTTTGTAAACTTTTTATGTTCATGCTATTTCTTTCGAATTATATATTTTGTATTTAGGATAGCATATCTGCATGTCTCGACAATATGCAATCATCCACCGTACATACTGCAGTACGATGGATGCATTAATCTTTAGAAATCTTTATATACTAGAACACACGGCTACGGAAAATACTGTAGTAATGCTGCTGACCAAGCACATTCAGGTGCAAGGCAGAGCTAGGGTTTACCGTACCGTAGCCGTTCATCGCACGCTTGTTCCAGGTTGAACAGGCGTCTTTTGTTTGCCCCCATATGCTTTTTTGCATAAATGGTGAACCAGCAGCGTAGGGGTCAACGTAACGAACATTGCCGCCATTATTTTGCACAGCCCATTTCACTGTGTCGTTCATGGTGTTTTGGATATAATTCCAACCGCTCATTTCACCACCGCTTAAGTACGCACTACAAGTACCCGCAGATTGGCCTTCGTTCGGATAGATTTGAGGATAGCCGCCAAACAGTATGCGAGCCCCAGGCGCTCGCTCTTGAATAGCGGTGATAACATTTGCAACTCGGTTATACAAATGATTATGCAAGATATCTAGTGTATGAATTGCTTCTGGTGAATTTCCGTCGCATTCTTTTGATGCGATACAACCCATTATGCCACCGAAATCGATGTCGTTGCCACCGATAGTCACAGTGACAAGTAGCGCATCGCTCGTAACGGCTTCGATCTGCGCTGGTTGGCCAAATTGACCCGTCTGTAAGATATTGTCCGTTGTTGCACCGGCGCACGTCACGTTTCGCAGCTGAGCACCGAGGTTTTGCGCGAGCAACACTGGGTATGCTTTGTATGCACGCTGGCAACCACCAGACGCCGGGTCAAAACTATTAGCAATTGGTTGTGTTTTCGCGGGGTCTACATCCGCGCCCACGCCCGAGCTATACGAATCTCCGAGTGCCACATAGAGCGGTGCAGCAGCAGCGCTCGCGCCATTCACCATACTCAAACCTACGACCGCAAATAACCCAATAATAAATCCACTGACTGTTAACTTCACGTACATCCCCTTATTTATAATTTTAGTATAAAGCATAAGTGGGTAATACCGAACGAAAATCAATGACATATTAAAGTCCACTAACCCAAAAGAAAATACCACCTCTTTCGGGGTGGTAAGCGGATAGAATTATGCCATTCATAATTTAATTGTGTAATGTGGATCGTGCCGGAGGACACTGCAAACGCAGGCCTCCGGCGGTAGTGGGGACGAGTGGTTACGGCATGAAGCTTGGATACGAGTCAAAACGCGGCACCTGGATCAGTTTGATTTTCTTGATTGGCGGCGTCGTCAGCGAGTCGTCTGCTCTTTCTCTGGAATCAATCACCCACGGGCGATTGACGACAAGCTCTTGATCGCAAAAGCTGGTCTTTATGCGCACCGCTTCGTCTTCGACGTGATACAACCTGAGTATCCGAGGGTCATCCGTGCACACCTCGTACGCGTTGGGACCTAGGTTCAGAAAATGGATCACATACACACGGCCGAAAGCCGTCATGCGCAACGCATACGGAGCATGGTCTTGCGCTACGTACATGCTCGAAAGATTAGCCAAGCTAAAACTCTCGAGTGTTTTAGCACTGTTACGCAAAAGATCAATCTGCGAAACGTAGTTTCCTTCGGTCATCAATGACACTCCCTACTGTTATGCTCGCTAGAGCGATTGCTCGATAGCTGGGCACGATGTGCCCGATACACTATCAAGCACATCATTTTATTCTAAAATAATATACGGTGATCGTCAATATACATGATTGCATCATTTACGTTACACCTAGGGCGGATGCCACGACTCGCCTCTAAGTTGCTGGTAGCCGAGTAACTCATATTATTGCAACTTTCACTTAAAAGTTGTATGATAACGGCAACGCGCAGCGTCATGCTGAGCGTTGCACCATTCGCACTACACGAGGAGCTGTATGCATTCTACAGGCACCATCCCGACCGAGGCCGACCATGATGCCGACATCGACGCCATCAACGCTCTTCGCAAGAGCCAAGAGGCGACGAATCAGTATCAACGAAGCAACGGTTTCGCGCAGCACTATCAAACTGCGCGAGCGTCCGCGCCGCAGAAGAACCCGACCAAGCCCCTCGAAGGCAAAGCCCTGCGGCGGCATGTGATCGGATCTGTGGCCGGCGTATTGCGCTGGCATTTCGAGGGCAGCCTCGAAGTCCAGCTGCCGCACGGCACCAATTGGGTGGCGGTCAAGCAAGAAAAGCGCGTGGCAGCTATCGCAGCAGCCGTGACCGATGAAGTTGAGGACCGCATCAACAGCCGCGAGGGAAAAATCGCCGACAGTCCAGCGGCCCTCAAGGCAGAAGTGGTTCGCCAACTCACGACCGAGCTACTGGACAAGAACCACGGAACGCTTCGCGTGATGTCCTGCAGCTACGCCCCGGGTGTGTACAGGGTCGCAGTCAAATCCGTGCCGAAGAAGCACATGGGTGACGGGCGTCCGGCGAAGCGTATCGAACGCATGAAAACTGCGATCGCACTTCGCCAGAATGGCAACCGAGCGGCGTAAGCCCTCGCGCGAACTCCTCTAGCAGGAACACGAAAGGACAAGGATGGTACTCTCGAGACAAGAGAACACCTGCCGATGAATACTTCGTGTTCCTGCTATGAGGCATCAACTCTTTTGATAGAGTTTTTATTTTTATACAGAATTTATTTTTTTCGCAGTGCAACGAATAATGCACCAAAGCTCACCGCCAGTGCTGCCGCAGAGACGTAGATACCCCATCGTCCAGCACTTGATTCATCATGAGCACTCGTAGCTGCATCTTGATGTGAGTGTTCGTCGCCAGACTCCACGGCGGTGCTTACAGTCGTGATGGAAAACGGACCAGAAGTCGATGCCTCTTCGTGACCATTATTTGACTCCAGTTGATCCCACGCAACGGTCGTCCCATCGGCGTACGTCTGATACGCTTTCCATTGTATTTCACCGTCTTGATCTGGTGTCTTTGCACCAAAAGTGAATTCATCGCGCAGATCATTTGCTATCTCTCCATCCGACCACGTCACAGATGTCACTCGAGTGTTATCACCTCGCCCTTCTTTTTCTACTGCGATATCCCACTCAGCTTTTGCGGTGGGGGTCACGCCCGTGACACCTGGGGGAATATCTAGCTTCACTTCAACAGTGGGGATCGATTTTTCATTGGGCACGCTCACCGTAAATGTGCTGTAACTCGATGTTGCTACTTGCGCGGGTTTAACCGTAACATGAGCGTACGCCGGCATGCCAAAACTTACACTTACGACACTAGCTATTGCCACCGCTGATATTATCTTACGATTGAATAATTGCATATTTCTCCTTCTTTGCTACGCCTTGTTACCTTAAGCGTATCACGCTCATTGGCTCGACTCAACAACGCGCCTCAGCCGCGAAAGCCACACCACCGCTAACACGCCGACACCGGTTGCAGATAAAACGATAAGCGCTTCCGCCCAGCCGTGCCGTACTGCGGGCGAAGTTTCATCTCCAGAAGTTCCTCGTGACACTCTTTGATTCACCGTAAAAATCTCGGAGGCATTGCCGCGGCGAACAGTAAGTTCTAGCTTGTACACGCCTTGCGCAGCAAACGTATATCGCGCGCTTACGTAACTGCCCGAAATATCGGTATCGACGTCGGATCGGTCACCTCGCTGGTCGACAATCGCTAGATTTGCTTCGTACGATGCGTTTTGATATCGATCATCCTGTATATCGAAAAAGATATGTGAGCTGCTGCCTGCGATAGGGTCATCGTCGGGCGTGATATGCAGGACGGCGCCCATAGAGTTTGTTTCGTCGGTAATAAGGACATGTGCGTGAGCGGCTGTATTCTGCAACATAGGCACCGCAACAACACACAACAACGCGCATACTACCCGTATTTTATTCAGCATGAACCGCTCCTTCATGGTGCTTGGAGTGGTAGTTATCAAACATGCGGGGTATCGAGGTGATGAGAGCAAACCACATTGCCATACACACAATCACAAGTAACAGCGCACCGCCCTTACCCTCGATGAAGTGCCATTTTTTATCTATGCTCATCAAAATACGATACGACTCTAGACCAGCTAGAAGTAACAATGCAACGAGCGCAACATATTGCACGGTTGTGTACGTTACATGAGTTCCTATCATCCAGATATGCAGAACCACCAGGACAAAGGCCGCGTAGGTGAGTCGATGTAGTAGCTTCCAGCGCGTAAATGTCATGCGCTTCACCACAACGTCAAAAGACGTACCCGCCATTATTATCAGCACCAATGTAGCAACACCGCCCAGCACAAGCGAGGCTTGTATCAGTTCAGGTAAATGACCGAGCTGAGCGATACCACCAAGCTGGCCCCAGAGTGCAATACACAAGTGCAGCAACGCATAGTACGCGGCTAGTACGCCAATAGCGCGACGTGCATACACCACATGGCGCAGCGCTTTTTTGCCAAAAATAAACGTGAGTGGTGAAACAAGCAGCGCGATATACCAGAACACTAAACTCACCGCGCCCATCACTTGTTGAAGGCGGATGTAGTAGAGCTGGTCAGACTCGAAATTCACGCGCAGTAAGCCAACTAAAATAAAACTCGCAAGCACCCCCGCGGTAAGTATATAAAATCGAGAGCTGTCTAGCAGTTTTACTTGTTTTTGCACACCCATACTACTTTTAATAGTAACAGATACTTGAAGCGTGAAACCGCTATCGTATGTCGAGCAGAAGATACATAAAACCACCAAACAAAAAAGCATGGAATAGCATCATGAAAATGCCGTATACACATACGTATCCGATAGCGAGCTTTTGTTCGCTTCTACTTTTTAGTTGCGTAAATATTCTTCGAACAAGGCTAATCGGCCGTAATACGTCCCAACTGTTGAGCCGGATGTTGCGCCCAATATAAATCGCAAAACTTCCTAGCACAATACACAGTGCCATTATCGCCCATGATATATCTGGCACAATCAGCACGCCTGAGTCACTGTAGCCTGGCGTGAGCAGTACAATTAATTGCGCATGCACAAATACTAGACTCAGCTGGCCTATCATGACACCAGAAAGAGTCAGTACTAAGGTCTGCACAATGTCATAATAGAGCGGCACTGGATCATTTTCGGTGCGGTGACTAAGGTTTAATTCGGTCACCAGGTAATGCGCATTGGGAAATACGACGAGCCATACGCACAAACCAATCGCCAAAACAAAGAGCAAGAGCCAATATATCGATAGTGCAAGAGCGAGCACTAGAAACAGTATCGTAACAATTACCGGCAACCAAGCCAAACAGATATTAATAAGCATCGGCTTGTATACCGGTACGCGGAAAATTTTAGAACGTAAATATATAAGCACAACGGCATAGACGCTACAAAATACCGTTGCAAGCATAAAAAGCGACAGCACCAAAATTCCATGATTCATTACATATAGTATATCAAACCATCGGAGTGTAGGCATAGCAACATATCCTTATCAACAGTGTCTGGGCGTGAAGTTTGCTGCTGATTTGACGAGCTTTTGCCTGCATTGTTATAATAGTAAGACAAATTGATATAAGCAAAGGAACCTTTATGCTCACAATGCGAATACCAACTGTCAACTTTAAATTCTTAGCCGGCGCACTGAGCGCCGGAGCAATAGCACTAGGAGCCAGTACAGGCGCTCATGCCGCCACCGTGACACCACAGCAAATTGTCGACGACGGTGCGACAGGCGTGCAGCTTCAATACAAAGAGGGTAGCACGATCCGAAATGAAACAGCCGGAGCAGCCAACTCAAAAGGTGCGCCTATTCGAGATCAGTCGCACTTTCGTGCAGGAAGTGTCTCAAAAATTGTTGTTAGCTCAGCACTACTAAAACTCGTGGAACAAGGAAAAGTTTCTCTCGATGCGCCAATAGATACATATCTGCCAGGTGCATACACCTTCGGAAAAGAAGTAACAGTACGGCAAATTCTCAATCAAACTAGCGGTATTCCAACCGCTGCCTACGAAGGCCAATTTCCCTACGATGCCGAAGATGTCGTGACACTCAAAGGATTTGAGCGCTACATGCGTGAAAATCGAAAGAGCAAAGATATCTCACAGTACATAAATACGACAGGCCTCAATGCTACACCCGGGGCTCAATTCCAATACTCAAATGCAAACTACTTCATTGCGTCACAGCTCATCACCGCTGCGTCGAAAACTCCATATCAGGTGTATGTTGCGAAGAATATTTTCAAACCCCTCGGCATGCGAGACTCATCGTTCCCAACTCATCGACTTTCGCTGCCCGTGCCATTTACTAGCGGGTACCAGCCGTCTGAATTTTACAGTGGTACACCAGGCGGAGAGCCAGTCGACCTCACACGCCAAAGTGGCTCGTTCTACGACGGATCGGGTAACCTTGTCACTACCACTGGCGATCTCAATAAGTTTATGAGCGCACTGTCCGGCGCACAAGTAATTTCGAAAGAGAGCCTTGCCCTCATGCAAACATCAGGTGCGCCCGAAGCGACATCGTATGGTCTCGGCATGATGCAGTTTAATACACCGTGCGGCGTAGTGCGTGGTCACGGCGGCAACGTATATGGCTACACCACCTCTTCGTACTATCTTGGCCAAAAAGCTGTTTCCATAAGCGTCACAGAGGGCAGCGCACCGTATGCTTCGCACACCAATCCTACATTGCAGCTCGCAGCAGAGACGCTTTGTCCTGGTACAGAGTTAAATCTCGACACCTCGCAAGCAGAAGACGCAGCGCGCGCATCGGGAGTGCAAGCACAGCGATAAACCGCTATTCATCATATAGATATAAGACATCCGCACTCCAGCGGATGTCTTATTAATAAAACAAAGACTCTATTCCCATAGATTGGTCCTTAAGAGAAGAGTTGCGCATACTATATCGCACCAGCGCTCTCTGAACACGCGACGTTTTAAGTAGTAATTTGTCGCGCTTTCGATAGGAGCTATTGCCGCGCAGCAAGCGACGAGCCAAAAATCCAATAGGGAAGCGTTGATACTTACGAGGAAGTGCGACTTGCGTAATAGTGTAGCCATCCGGACATACGCGTCTATACCGCTCAACTGCCGCGTCGAGAGCTTTTGCATCAATATTACTTCGCTGACTCACAAGACTAGTCTTTACCGAAAGGGCAAGTCTAAGTGTTTCTTGTAAGACTTCGAGAGAGCGCCGAGCACTTGCGTCAAGATTGAGCAGCCGCGCATCGCGTACTGCCGAAGATGCAAGCGAGTACGCTTGCTTGGCGTCGAGTAGGACACTCGCATCTTTATTTATGAGCAGCCTTAGTAGACGAAGCGTCACCGGAGAAATATCGACTTTGTCCCATGTCAGCCAGAGTAGAGTAGGCAAGCGCGTGCGTCGAAAATATAGCTTTTGCTGCGCGATAGCTGCAATATAAAGCCCGCGAGTTATCGCACTGTCGCCGCTGCGGAGCATTTGCAAAAATGTAGTGCTGTCGCCCAGGTTTCTCGCTACACAAAACCGCTCAGCAGCGGCCTCGACAGACATGCCGTCGTGGTACATACTAGCGACAACTTCGGTGTTAAGCTCTACCCACAGCGAACTTTGCTGCAAGTAAGTCACATTGTTCCACGAAGACTTAGCCCAGCCTCCAGTTTGGCACCATACATGTATACCGACGAGCTCTTTGACATCGCGCAGCTGTTCTAAGTATTCACTATATTGCCAGCCGACAAAAGCGGGGAGCGCGCCCATACCTTCCCACTCGCGCCTCGTTTGTAGCTCGATGATCTTGCAATGGTGCCCGTGTCGAAACAATGGATTGAGGTCGAGGTAGCGCATAAAATCCGTGTCGCCGTACTTCATACTGACCACAAGTGCATCGCTGTCTATATCGCCAAACACTTCGTCGTATGTATCACTATTCCAAATCAAATCGCCAATCTGATATACCCCGACGGTCCACGTACGTACAATAAGTGTCATGCTGTGCTGCTCGAAGCGTGGCAATAGGTGCCTTAGTAGCCTATTCGCAGCACGAGATGTACGGAGCGCAAGTTTACTCACAAACGTATCGCGAATATCACGGCCATCGCTTTCACCAATACGCAGTATCACACCAGCAACGCCCGGTACTTGCTGCGTCAGTAGCTCACAGGCATCATCGAGCAGTTCGGCTGCCGTCATGCCACTAGATTCGAGATGCGACTGGATCTCATCGTTCCAGAAAATGTAATCCGTGTTAACGAACACAGCCATGCCGTAGCTTTGGGCGAGCGCAACAATATCCCGGTACAATAGGTTGTAATCTGCCAACAGTTTTTGCAACTTCGGCGAATACCACTCAAACACGATCATGTGCGCCAAGTCGTCTATGCTGAGTGTGCCATACCCTTGCGGCTGCACTTTTGCCAAATACGCATCAAATCGAGACAATATCTGCGCGCGAGTGGCCGCAGACAGTCGGCCGCCTTGCTCTATCTGCGAAAAGGGAACCTTCGACCAGTTGATGGTCGTGTCCTTCGGCACATCGAGCACGAATGGCCCGATTGCGTCGATGATCTGATAGCGAGGCTGCATGCTCCTATTCGGTAACTTCTACGCCATGCCAAAAGGCTACGTAGTTCGCAAAGTCTTGCTTGACACGCTCAGCTGCGCCGTCGAGTGGAGTAGGGTAGTACCACGCGCCGAACTCGTTCACTTCGCCGTCTACGACCACATCGTAGTAACTCGCTTCGCCCTTCCATGGACAGTATGTTTTGTGATCGCTTGGTTGAAAATATTCTTTCGCCAAACTCTCGGCCGGAAAATACCAATTTCCCTCTATTCGTATCAAATCTTCTTGTGCGGCTTCTGCCACTACCGTGTTGTTCCAGATTGCTTTCATACTACCAGTATACCGTATCGCAGAGGTCTATGCCCCGAAGCTAGATGATTCGTGAATATCTTCGGCGGAGTAACTGTTGATATCGACAGCTTCTTCGTGTGCACCATCCGCACCGTAAACAGATGACGAAACAGCACTGGGAGCTTCCGCCGGGAGCTCTGGTAGCGGTACACTCTGCACGACGGCGTCTGCCGACGAGCGGATGTCATCTTCTGGAGACATAGGCGTCACAGCCGAACTATGTCTGGTAAAATTCAAATCAGGCCTGTTGTCGTCTGCATATCTGGCGTCGTCTGAGTGTACGATAGGATCCATAATGTTTTTAGAATATGCTATCGCCGAAGTAAATGCAATGTGTGTTGTTTTTCACAATAGTCGAGTGCTTGACGGCATACGCGCATAGCGCGCTATACTAGGATAAGCTATGGAGGTACTGGCGCATCTGCGCTTTTTCACCTACAAGCTTAAAAACGACTAGCGTCCGAAAAAGACGCCTTAGACACCTCCAACGTGGTAAACAGAATAGGTACTTGAGCGGTCAGCTATTCCTATCCACCGCTGGAACACTCCAAAATCCGTTCGCTAATCAACCAACGTATTAGCCCTTTTCTATCTCAGAAAAGAGTCAGGAGTGAACTACATGAACACATTTAACATAAATCGACCGGTTAACGTCACACGCCTACGGTTTGGACGCGATATGCGTGCCTACCCACAAGCTATCGAACACGAAGGAAGCACCTACGAGTTCGTAGATCGAGGCCTGAGCTGCACTGTGAGCCGCGGAGAGAGTAGGACACATATCCTCACACTCACCGACGGCACACGGGAGTTCTGGCTACGAGACGGCGGTCATGGTATATGGACTCTGCTCGGCATGAGTATCTAATACCACAAAAACACCACCCAAAAGGGTGGTGTTTTTGTTTGGCGCACCTGTTGGTGAAATATTATTCACTGACTATATAGGGTGATTATCACATACTTGAAAATATGAAAGAAATTATACAATCACCCAAACAATTCAACCTCCAGCATGGTCAGTTCGACTCTCTTGACGACTGGACACCCTACAAGACAGATGAACAGCCGCTCATACTCGCACGTCGTGCATCGCCAGGTACACTCATGCCGAGCCAAGAACTGCGTGGTGTTGGCGTAATGCGTCAGTTGCCGCCAGAACGGTTTGAGTCGACAAACAGCCAGCGGTACATGCGAGACATCATCGCACGCACCGGAATTAGCTCGGCTAGCTACGACCTCGACATAGACGAGCGCATGTTTAGTACATTGCAGCTCGGGCGGGTCGCAGAAGGCCAGCGCGCACCAGAGTCAGAGCTTCGCTACACATCGCCCGAAGAGTTTGCCGCTCGCACAGATGCATATTTTGCCGGAGCAGAAGTGGCCGGAGCAAATCGCGTTACGGCGCTTAAGGGCGGCGACAGGGAGCTTGCATTCGACTTCCGCCGCAAGGCAGGTCGCCATATCGGCAACGCCGCGCTCAGCACTCTAGTGTACGACATGCCCGGGCGCATGGAGCATCTGCATCCGGTCGACGTACAGCTGATGGTACGCGAACGAACACTGACACTACTCGGTGAGGTCGCAGAGTACGCACACGACATCGGTGCACGGCCATCTGTCGCTCAGCTCGTCGAGCCCGATTCTCCTGTCGCTGTTGATATCCGGCGGCATGCGCCCCGAGACGTGCGCAGAGCATACGAAGCAACCGCAAAACAATTTCCCTAACAACGCGTAGCATAACGCATAAACACACAATATGGCGACGCTGCGAGGGTCGCCATATTTATTTAGTGAAAAACTCTTCACTGCGCATGTTACACGCTTCGGCCATACTAAGAGTAGACATAAACGAGGAGCAACAGCATGACAACCAAGACACAACTACAAAAGACTAAATATCGAACCTTTGATCGACAAACTGGCCCGCGGGAGCTTCAAACATTTTGTGAAGTGTTTGAGTGTTCGGT
>LCPR01000009.1 GCA_001003725.1 Candidatus Saccharibacteria bacterium GW2011_GWC2_48_9 | reverse complement strand
AACACAATAATAAGTGCCTGCCGCAACAACAACACTAACAGCGTCACCACCATCGCAAACAACGCCATGAGCATGATGGGGACGAGGGCGGCGAGGTTGGCAAACATTACTACAGTACCCGTGAGTGTTACTCCGTTTATCACCGCCTGTGTGGCAATGACATCGAGGTCGGCGTCGTCGGGATTGGCTTCTGCGCGAGCTTCTTTGTCGGCTTCAAACTGTTCTCTCTCTTCTGGAGACATGTTTTCTTTTATGTACTCCTCGTCTGTCGGGGTGATAGATATAACTCGGTCGGATACCGATGTCCAGCTACTATACGAAGAAGACGCCGAGCGCACCGAGTTATCCGCAACATCTACCAATGTAGACTGCATGCTTTTACCGACAATATTGGAAAGGTCGACAGCCACTGACACGACAAAGTAAGAAATATTCACCAGTATAACCACCACTACAAGTCGTGGCAACATGCGAGTAATACCGAGACGACTTTGCTGCCAGCCTGTTAGCTGAGAATAAATGATAGCGAGGAAAAACAACACAAACAGTACGTTGGCGAGGTTACGGAAATTGATCCATGCGCCATACGTGGTGCTCTGATTGCCACTGCCAAGCTCGCTCGTGAGAGGGTCGATTTCCAGTAGGTCGTCGAGTAGATTAAACGTAAAATCGGTTATTCCAGAAAAGAAATCAATCAGCTGACACACCACCCATCCGAATTCAGGTATTGTACAACTTGGTGGCTCTTCATCGGCGACAACTTCTTCGATATCACCCGGTCGCTCAACATCCAGTGCCTGTGCGATGCAGTCCAGGTAGGCATTGCCCTTATACGCACGATCCTCAAAATTATTGTCAGACTTACAGGTCGCTGCTATCGTGTCGTATTGCTCGCTCGCTTGAGTTGTACAGTCACCAATACTGGCGGTGTCTTGGTTTGCTTCGCATGTTTGCTTAAGGTACGAATCTTTAAGTGTGTCTGCCTCCGATTGCGTTGCAACCTCGGCTATGTTTGGTGATAAAACCTCCACCTCTAAGTCAGCACCAGTTAGAAGGTCGCACGGACCGGTACTACTGAGTGTCCCTCGTCGCCCAGGTTCGTCTAGTGTAAGAATAAGAGTGCTTTCACAGGTGTCGCCAACCTCCGTAGCGGCGAATCTAAGTGGGTTGTCGGTTTCTTGTACGAATTCGAGCGTCGCGGTGCCACCTTCGGACTCTCCTGCGTAGTTGTATACGCCATGCGACGCACCGATACGGTCGTATGATACCCATGAATATTTCTCAAGAGCTGCGTTCACAGGGGTCGCAGAAAATAAAGCCCAGCCTGTGGCAAGGACAAGTAGAGTAATCACGCTCCCAGCTATTTGTCTAATCATAAGCGTTACTACACATTATGTCTTAAGTGGTCGAAAATATAAAGCTAGAGTTGAATGAGATGACGCAAGGTGCCACTGCTCGCGTTTGTTTTGAGCTTCGGGTTGTTCAATACTTTTTCGGCAGATGCATGAAGCGCCAATTTTGCATCACTATTTTCGGGTCGATTTGCCCACGCCGCCAGCCCTGCGGCTGATTTGCTACTTTGTTGTGCGAGACTTTCAGGGCTGTAGCGACCCTCTTGGAACGCATTTTGATATAACTGGTCGGACGTGGGTGCGGGGCCATCGCTTCTGATGAGGTTGGTCGCAGATGCACCAAGGTGAGGTGCTGTGCGACCGACACCGCTTTTTTCTATGCCATCTGCTAGCGCATGGCGCTGGAGTGCTGTCATATCGGACATGCCACCGATCATCTTGTTGATATCGTCAATATTACCTTGGGAAGCCAGCTTTCGAATAGAGGCTGCTTTTTCACTCTCTGTGATATTGGCCGACTCACTACCCCATACATTAGACTGCAGGTCTGGCAAGCTAATGTTGCTTGCATCGAGCACAGCTTCACTCGCTTCGAGGTCGCTGGTGTCGAGTTGTATTTGAGCATTGCGAAGTGCATTGCGAATAGCCTCTTCTCGCGCCTGGCCGGCTGCTTGCGCTCCTTTTCTTGCGATAGTGTCGATGACGCCAGAGTTTGCCAAATACGTATCGAGAGCGGTGCCATCACCTTGTTTGAGCTGAGATTCATGATATTTGGCTTTGTGTTCACGTAGGTTTTTACGGCGAGCGTGTGCGCCGTAGGGGCTGAGGCGACTCCCCGTTTTGTTGGTGTCGGCAAATAGTGCGCGAGTCGTCCGGCGACTCTGGAGGTCATCCCCTGCTTGGCGAGATCTATTCTTGGCGCGGTCTACGAGGCCTTTACTACGATTGTTGACGATACCGCCAAAGCGATTGAGCAGGCCACCACCAAATTTGAGCGCTAGTGGTACAACAAAGAAAGGTATCGTAAGCGTGCCCAGGCACAGTACAGCGAATAGTATCGTGACAAGTCCCTCCTCTTGAGGTGCGGAGCTGCTGATAACCCCCGCAGCTATCTGCGTGCCACCAAATACAAGCCCTATGACTGGAAATACCATGGCGAGCAGTATGAATGCGCTCCACCATTTACTAAACCACTTTTGAGTATTCGGAAGTGCGTTAAGGGCGAAAGCTATTGGTGATATCACAATCAGGATTATTAAAAATGCTTGACGTGCGACTAATATAACGACCGTGATAAACATAGCGAATAACCCAGCTACTAATATCGGTCCGAGTGAGAAAACACCACCATACAGCAGTAAACCCGTAGCGCCTACTAGTAATGCGCCTGTCACATGACCCCAGCCATCAAAATCAGGACGTACAGCTGGGGCAAGATCTGTTAATACGTCTTTTAGGCTCGCACCGACAATATTTGCTACATCAACAATTGCGGCGCACACGAAGAATGAACTATTTATTAGTACTGCCGCCACGATAAGCCGAGGAACAATCTTCTTGATGTTGTAGTTATCTATCCCAGCACTGGTGACATACGAGATGATAACAACTAAGAATAAGATGACAAATAACACGTTCGCCACATTGCGTATCGCAGCCCACGCTTGATACAGCTCTTCGCCACCGGGGGCACCTCTCGCTAAGGGTGGGGTTGTCATTAGTTCAGTTAATGCCGCAAAGACTCCATCGGTAATAGAGGCGAGCAACTTGGCTCCTTGGCATACAATCCAGCCCATGCCACGCACTTCACATTCTTTGTTGACGTTGGTGCTCAGAGTCGGAATGAGCGCGTACTGGATATCGTCGCTACTGTAGCCAGTTTTTCCAGCGATGCAGTCGAGCAACTCTCTCTCACCTGCCTCTTCATTACTGCCGATATCGCGCTCTATGCCGCCAGCACCGCCAAGCTCTGTGTAGCACTGATCGAACGACGTGAGTAACTTTTGTTTACACGCAGTGACGTTGTCGGGGTCTATTCGCCTACATATAGAGTCGGCATTTTGCTCAATATCTTTACGTCGGGTGTCTTTGAGGTCTTTTCTGGCCTGCTCTTGCTGTGCCTGCTCGTTGCTTTTTCCGTCGTTGAGAGTGATGTTTTGCCGGTTGTCTACTCTACATCCTGTACCTTGAAACTCTCGCTTTAAATACTGTGCGGTAGTTGCTTTGTTGACGTCGCCTCTAATTGCAATATAACTGTCGCAGCTGGTACTACCGGCATCGTTTTTATAGTACGTGACATCGCCGCTACAGTCGGGGTCACCTGCAAAATTTCGAATATCGGTCTCGGCATCGGCGTTTTTATTGCTGCCGCAAGGTATATCGGTCTCGGTAAAACTCGATCCACTAAGGTTGAACGCATCGTTCGAAAAATTTGCATTGGCCGCATGAGTGGGAGTGCCGGTAAGTGCACCTATAGAGACTGCAAGTACGAGCACAGCGCACCAAAACAAGCCCCATGAGAGCAAGTGCTGTCGCCACTCCGACGTGTGTATATGCATTATACTTCTTATGGTAGTGTATCTTCTGGTATTAGGCAACGAGTACGCCACTAGAGAGATGAGAGCTGCTATTGCTTTTTATCAAAGCATGGTATATTTATCATATAGTCATGAAAATAAAACAAACACTTACACCCATACTATTTAGCGTTTTTATATTTGTAGCGGCACTGCTCGTCAACGTGCTTATGCCTGACGTGTCATACGCTGAGTCATACGCTGATTGTGCTGGTGTTAAAACTTCTATTATCAACTGCGATGCGTCAGGAGAAGATGGTATCGAGAATTCAGGCCTTTGGGCGCTGCTTATTATTGCGCTCAATATACTCGCAGGCCTGGTGGGTGTGGTTGCTGTCGGCGGTATAGTGTACGGCGCAATTATGTACTCTTCTGCTCAGGATAACGCCAGTCAGGTGCAAGAGGCTATCGGTATTATCCGTAATGTAGTGATAGGTATCGTGCTCTTTATGGGTATGTACACGATTTTGCAAGCCCTGATACCAGGTGGAATATTCGACTAACGAAAATATTTACGAAGTACGTACACACTATGTATAATCAAACACAAAGGATAAACATGAAACAGTTCGCCAATAAATTTTTCTCACTTTTTGCCCTAATGCTAGTGTCAGCAGCTGCTGTCACGGTGGCTTATGCGCCAGTCACCCAGGCTGCATGTAACGATAAGCTCCTCACCTTCCCGGCATGGTACCGCGGTCTTACCGACGGTGATTGTAACGTTAGTATCGAAGCGGTTGGCGCGGGTAAGTCCGACGAAGAAGGTGGCAAGCTTGCGGTGTTTATACAGATACTCGCTATTAATATCATTGAGATTATGCTCAATGCCGCAGCCTACGTGTGTATAGCGTTTATTATAGTCGGCGGGTTCAAGTACATTACCAGCGCTGGTTCGCCGGACGGCAACGAAAAAGGCCGAAAAACAATAACTAATGCACTCATAGGACTGGTGTTATCTATCGTATCTATCGGTATCATCAACCTAATAGCACAAGGAAATGGTCTCTTCTAATATGATTGAAAAACTTTACCATATCAGTATCTCTCTCGCAGCAAGCCCGAAAGTTTCTACCGACAATATTCCGCAAATAGGTGGCGATAAACTTATAGAAAACGTACTAAATACCGCATATTTTGTGGCGGGTGTTGCGGCAGTGATCGCTATCATCATGGGTGGTTTCTGGTATGTCACCTCAAACGGTGATGCAAGCAAAGTGCAAAAAGGTAAAAATGCCATAATTTATGCATCAATAGGCTTGATTGTCATCATGTTTGCGTTTGGTATCACTGGCTTTGTTGTAGGAAGGTTTTAGTAACTATGAAGTATTTCATTTCAACGCTCCTACTCGGGTTTAGTCTCTTAGTGGCATCGCTCGCCGTAGGTGTCATCGCCCCTACTACGGCCACTGCAGCAGATTCAACCACAGAGGCTTGTCAAAAACTAGGTAGTTCATCGGCATTTTGCGCATCAAAAAAAGACAGTGTGAGTGGTACGAACGGCTTTGCTAAAATAGTCACCAATATACTATTGTTCCTAGTCGGTACTGCGGCAGTGATTATGATCATACTTGGAGGTATCAAATACACTACCTCCAACGGTGACCCTAGCCAGATAAAGTCGGCCAAAGATACTATTCTCTACTCGGTTGTCGGTCTCATTGTCGCTATTATGGCGTGGGGTATTGTAACGTTCGTTATCGATCAGGCGGCGCCAGACACCTCGAGCACTAGTGGCTCCGGTAATACAAACAATAATAGCGGGCAGCAGCCAGCCCAAGGAAATTAATTCCATCATGAAAACAGCAACCAGCACTACCTTCAATTTATCTGCACGTATTGCTACGTACCTCGGTACTGCAATTATCGCTATGGCACTACTTTTTACTTTTAGTGCACTTTTGTCGGAGCCTGCACAGGCAATCAATGTGATCGAAGATACCGACGGAAAATACTTCGAACAAACAAAGAGTGAGAATATTGAAAATAGCGGTGTGATCGAAAATATCACGAACATTTTACTATTTGTTATCGGTGTTGTGGCGGTAATCGCCATTATTATTGGTGGTATTAAGTATACCACTTCCAACGGTGACGCTTCGCGCACCAAGTCGGCCAAGGATACTATCCTCTACGCTGTTGTTGGCCTTATCTTCGCTATCATGGCCTGGGGTATCATCAACTTTGTAGTAGGAAGGTTTTGAGGTATAATGCGATCCATGAAGACTCTTAAAAACACACATAAGATAACACAAGCCACTGGTGTCATTACCTCTGCGTTGGCCGTGACACTCAGCTATACATCTGGGGTGCACGCGAGCGCAGCCGATGAGCTGAAAAAGGCCGCCGGGGAAACGGGCCAAGGTGGTGGCGTAACTGTACAAGCCGGCATAGAGATAGTTTCCAATATACTTCTCTTCCTTATAGGGCTCGCTGCGGTTATCATGATCATCATCGGTGGTATTCGTTATACCACTTCAAATGGTGACCCAAGCCAAACAAAAGCCGCCAAAGACACTATCCTGTACGCAGTGATTGGTATAGTGGTGGCGCTCATGGCCTTTGCGATCGTACGCTTTGTTGTCGATAGATTCTAATAGTCTTCACAACCAAGCTTAGATATGGTATATAATACAGTAGATAAGAAAGGAAATAACAACAAATGAAACAAGCAGTTCAAAACACAAAATCGCAGCTGCTCTACGTAGCTCTTGCGCTAGCAGCAGTGCTAACACTTGGCCTCGGGAGTATTTTAGCGGCAACGCCAGCTTCAGCTTCAGCTTCAGATTGTGATGTTGACTCTCTGAGTATCTCAGGTGGAGCTCAATGTGCACAAGGTAACGACCAGCCAGCTGACCTTTTCGGTCAGGAAGGTATCTTCAAGACAGTAACAGACGTACTACTTTTCTTGATCGGTGCTATCGCAGTTATCATGCTCATCATCGGTGGTATTCGCTATACTACTTCAAATGGTGACCAGGGTGCTGTTACGAGTGCGAAGAACACGATTCTCTATGCCATCGTAGGTATTGTAGTCGCTGTCCTCGCCTATGCAGTCATCGGCTTCGTGACATCTCAGTTCGCCGCAGAAGGCTAACCGGTAAAAAGAACCATAAAAATACCACCTCGATCGAGGTGGTATTTTTATGCCTTTCAGATGATTACATGATCTGAATTTTTTTGGCTTGTTCTTGTACTACTTTAGGGAAGCTGATTGAGAGCACACCGTCTTTGAGGGCTGCTTTCGCTTCATCTTCTTTTACTGCGAGTGGCAATGCAAGCGTGCGGCTGAATTCGCCCCAGTAACATTCTTGTATATGCCAGTTGTTTGCTTCTGACTCGTCGCCACTACTAAGCGTGCCGCTGATTGTCAAAATTCCTTCACTGATGCTTACGTCTACGTCATCTTTATTGACACCAGCCGTTCGCGCTTTGATCACGAGTTCAGTCTCGGTCTCATATACGTCTACTGCTAGCTGACCTGGGAAATCATCCTCAGTGTCATCTTCCATAGCGGCAACATTTTGAATTGCTACGTCGTCCTGAGGTGTTTGCGTCAGATCGTCGTCATCATTCAGGAATGCAGCCGCCAGTTCGTCTTCGATTAGTAAATCGTCGTTTTGTTTACGGGCCATGATATCCTCCACTTTTCTCTAGGCTCTATCGACAGATAGTCCCTTTTAGTATAACAAACGAAGGTCTATAATCAATAGCGAGAGTATCTTATACGTAAAAAGTACAATGCTAGATTCACTATTTTCTACATTCGCACCCCACTACTGTCTGTCCTGTGGTCGTTTTGGCCGTCAAATTTGTGATTATTGTTTTTACGACATCGAATTATCACCCCGCGAAACATGCTTAGCGTGCCAGCGTTTATTGCACCGCCAACAATGTCGTACATGTCGTGATCTGCATGGCGTACGGCAAGTTATATTAAGCGAGCGTGAAGGTATATTGGAGCGGATGATGGATGAATATAAGTTTGACTGCAGACGAGAGACGCACCGTGTGTTTGCGCAGCTTCTCGATGTGCACGCGCCACACTTTCCGGTAGACTCGCAGGTCGTTCCGATACCCACCGCCCCGTCACACATCCGTAGACGCGGCTTTGATCATACAAGGGACATATATAAAGGTTTCGCTACAATGCGTGGACTTGCGTACGCTCCCCTCTTATCTCGTTTGCACAACAACGCACAGTTTGGCGCTACTGCCGCACAGCGTCGATATCAGGCGGCGCGAGCATTCAAGATAGATACGGGTGCGATTGATGCTAGTGGCCATTATTTGCTGTGCGACGACATCGTGACAACCGGCGCATCCATGTCTGCCGGTGTGAAGCTACTGCGCGAGGCCGGTGCACAGCATATTACTGTGGTCGCCTTGCTGCAGCAACCCTGGAAAAACCAAAAGTGATGTGCTATAGTTGTCGAAGTATATGGAGAGGTGACCGAGTGGTTGATGGTACCGGTCTTGAAAACCGGCGTGGTGTAAAAGCTACCGAGGGTTCGAATCCCTCCCTCTCCGCCACGTTAAGCGACCCCAGACGGGGTCGTTTTACGTATATATAAAATGCACTCCCGGAGTGCGAGAGTGCAGATATAGCGTAAGTGCCTATATATCTAGAAGTTTGTTGCTCCGCCACCACCGCTTCCACCGGTGAAAGAACCACCTTCGGTGAATGCTCCGGTGATAAAACGAACGGCCGCAAACGCAAGCAGCGCGACTATCACTCCGACTATTGCGTAGAGGATAGTGTTTTTAGCTGCACTGACATTGGCTGAATCTCCGCCAGACAATATGTAGCGCAATCCGCCGATAATGATCATAATCACGCTAATTGCACCAATGACGAATAGCATAATATTGGTGATCTGTGCGAAGATGCCGCCGTCGCCAAACAGCTGCGCCGGTTGGTCACTACCACGAGCAGATGCTGCGCCAGCCGAAACACCGCCAGATACCTCGTTCGCCGAAGCGTTTGGGGTAAACGCGAAGGTGATGCCGGTTGCGACACTGATTGCCAAGTAATATATTTTTCGCTTCATATAGCTTGTCCTCTTCTCTATGAGCATAACTATATCAAACAATCTGGGGTTTGTCTATCAGGGGTGAGTATGCTACAATTATCCAGTCAGCCAAGCAAATACGGAGGAGTACCCAAGTGGCTGAAGGGGACGGTTTGCTAAATCGTTAGTCTGGGGAGACCTGGAGCGGGAGTTCGAATCTCCCCTCCTCCGCCAAGAAAAATCGAGTCCATCTGGGCTCGTTTTTTCTTGACTTGAGATTGAGACTTGAATTCCCGCGTTTTGCATATGCAAAACGAGCGCGGAGTTCGGTACAGCGATACGAAGTTTTCAAAAAGTTTACTTTTGAGAAAACAAGAGAGCGGAAGATGCTGGGAGATATCTCCCCTCCTCCGCAAAGAGCAAAGATGTCCCTATAGGCATCTTTTTTCTTGTCGTGGTTTACCGCAATACTCTTAATCGTCACCGTGCATCTTGACTCACCCCTGTTACGTGTGTATACTAGACCATTGTGTGCGAAATCCGTACACAGTAGATCAAAGGGTTATATCTGTGCCGAATGTACGTGTTATTATTGCCCGCTCGACCGGAAACTTCGTAGAAGAGGTTCTTTCGTTCAAGCGCTCCGATGCACTTGCCGGTGCAATTCGGAAGCATGGACTTCGGGGTTCCGAAGTTGACTGCGAGCTGTCTGCAGTGAGTGCAGAGCCCGGGAAGGTTGAAGTAACCATGTCTAGGGACATAAAACTCGATGAAGCCCGGGTGCTATACAGAATGATCGGCGACATCGCCGTTACCGGATTGGGTACGCGCCCTGTGTTGTGTCGCTCGTACTAAGCCCCTCCGATCTACTAGGCTACAGAGGCGATGCTGAAACGCTCGCCTCTGTAGCCGATCGAATACATGTAATTTTGAATTAATTTATAGATACACAAGTGACTGAACGCGCGAACGCTCAAGATTATGTCGATATGAGCGCAAACATCCATCTTTATGCTGGAGTGTGACGAGACTGTTTAACTGCGATCAAAAAGACTTGCGTAGCTCTTCGAACTTGCGCTTTGCCTGGCCAGAGTCCGCCGTCAACTCGCCAACATATGAGCCACGCAAACTGTTTCCGAATACGACGTCTTTGATGATACGCCCAAGGATGATGAACTTTGGTGTACCTATTTCCTCGGCAATATGCGAGATATGGCCGACAATTTCTTTAGTGAGGGTTTTTTGCTTCGTGCTAAGACGGGGGTGCATGCGTGAAAGTATGAAGAAACAAAACCCCCACAGCAACAGTCCTATGACAAATAGCGGTGTCAGCATGAGTACCAACAGCCACCAGAGTGGATGCAGTACGGCGGCCAGCCACCACGATAAGCCAAATAGTAACAGATAGAGAGCTCCCCCGATAATGAGTACTGGCCACAGTAGTTGTCGACCGAATATTGCCGTGATGGCGCGTATAGCAAGTATTGTTGAATCCATGTGAGTAGTATACTAGATATATGGAAGATTCGATATTCACGAAGATCATCAACGGAGAAATCCCTAGCCACAAGATTTACGAAGACGAGCATACCTATGCGTTTCTCGACATACACCCTATCACTCCAGGCCATACTTTAGTGGTGCCGAAGCGTCAAGTAGAGTTTGTGTGGGACTTGGATGAGGCGACATACCAAGCGTTGCAGTCGAGCGTGCAAAAAATCGCCAAACATCTACGAGCAACACTGGGTGTGCCTTACGTCGGCGAGCAAATTATAGGCATCGACGTACCGCATGCACATATACACCTGATTCCTTTTACGCAAATAGCCGAGTATCGCCAATTCCCTGATATGACCGCCGAGCCAGATCATGCGCTACTAGCAGGCATCGCGAGCAAACTCAAGATTGAGTAGTTTACTTATACTATAAAAAGTGTAATAATATACACGAACTTGGGAAATTCCCTTGTGAGGCACGAGAGGGTGAGAAATTGAGAAACTCGGAGATTCTAATCGATGTGTTTCCGCTCGACATGGTCCCCACGATCGATCCGCACGACTATCATCATGCGATCGCGGGGCACTGTATTGCCGGGGCGACTCGTGCGATGGGGTTGACTGTCGATGACCCAGACATGCAGCTGAGCCTCCGGTACGGAGGCGATATCTATACCTACAACATTGAATTCGTGGGTACCGATATCAACTCAACTACATGTTTACTGGTACGCCAGCCAACCGAACAGTACCCAGAGTTTTACGTCATCGCGGTGCAGTGTTTCGTAGCACATCCAGAAGACCTGCTTATTGCGCCGGTAGCGGCCATGGTGTCGGGTGTGGAAGATGACGATAGAGTAGTAAGTCTCTACACCGCAATCCTGCGAGCGATTCTGAACCGGCGCAATGAGCGCTTAGTCTTGCCGTAGTAGGGTTGCTGCCCCAATGTGGTGGCTAGTCCGCCACCTCGTGCCTAAAGTGTCGATAAATGAATGTTTATCCTGATGAGTCTAAAATGACGAAACACACGAAAGAAGTATGAGTATCAATATTATTGCCATCGGTAAAAAGCACGAATCGTGGATATGCGAGGGCCTAGAGCGCTATCAGAAGCGCCTCAAGAGACCCTACGATGTGAAATGGGTACTTTTGCCACACTCAAGCCTAGATGGCCAGAGTGCGCGCGAGGAAGAGTCTGGGCGTATACTTTCACGTATTGATAGGGCTGACTATGTAGTGTTGCTTGATGAAACGGGTAAAAATATCTCATCGCCCGAGTTGTCGCGACTTTGTGAGACGCAGTTTTCTCATTCCATCATGACAATTATTATTGGAGGTGCATTTGGTGTAACGACAGAATTGCAGCAACGCGCAGATTTTGTATGGTCACTGTCGCGACTCGTATTCCCTCACCAGCTAGTACGACTCTTACTTGTCGAGCAGATCTACCGTGCCCAAGAAATACAAACAGGCGGTAAATATCACCACCTGTAAGCTATAAGTTCAATGCTAGCGGGCACATTCCCTCTTTCGAAGGAATGTGCCCTGGTGTGGTCAGCAGCCGTACTCGGCCAGGATCTCGTCCATCTCCTCTCGGGTTGGTAGCTGGTCGCCCAGCTTGACTTGTTCTGATGGGGTGATGAGGTTGGCGATAGTTACGTTGTTGAGCTGGCGAGTGACCAGTGCCACACACCGCTCACCTGCCTGCATAGATACCTGCCCTTTCTCGCCAGTCGGTTCAGGATCGGTGAGGCCGATCGCAGTTCCCTCGGCCGCCGCGATATCTTCTAGCGACGACAATTCTGGCGGTGGTGGGTCGGCAGCACAGGCGGTCGAGCCCATAGCTGCGGCCATGCACGCAGTTATCAATCCTACTCTCCATTTGCTGTTCACATTTATATATTACTACATAACATTGACTTATTCAATATATTATGCTAGTATAAACATTACAAAACTAAAAAACAAATATGCAAACATTCACACAACCAATTATCGGCCTACTCGCTATCAGTACCCTTTTCGGAGTCTGTGTGCACGATATGCACATAGATAAAGTTATGGTGCACGCCCTGACTCACGCGGACAGTGGTGACGGCAGTAAGCTATCGGTATCATCAAATCCACACACCCATAACGAACGTTCATCATTTGGTGGCAAGGCACAGGCGGCTATAGCGCGTGACCCGCGCCAAGATAAAGCGCAGCATCACAGTCAAACAGACTTTTTCCGTCTACCTGGTAGCTCAGACAACGACCATACTCTCGTATTAGCGTAGTATATCGAGTTCGCGAGCGAGCTGTTCTATTAGTAGATCGGTCGCTTCGAGCTCGCTTCGGGTTTCATCTACAAGATGTTCCGGGGCTTTGGCGATATAATTTTCGTTCGCAAGACGTGCTTCGAGTGTTTTCTTTTTCTGGCGCGTCTCTGCTAGTCGAACTTCGAGATTGGTCTGATGTTCGTAGAGCGTATCTTCGTCGATATCGAGCCATGCTTCCCTGCCTGAAGCAGCGAGGCGCAGTCCCCTTGCCTGGTCGACAGGCGTGACCTCGCTTACACGAGCAAGCTGTTTTATGAGCGCAGCATTTTCTTCGATAAGGGTATCTTTTTGAAAGAGTAGCGGGTATCGCTTGTTGCCGGGAAGTTCACTCACTACGTAGCGTGCTTCGGTGACGAGTGCTTGCAAACGAGTGTACTCCCCTGCTGCGATACGGTCGTACTCGATAGCACGAGGCCAGTGTTCAAGAATGAGCACACTATCGGTCCACGGTAGTGTTTGCCAGATAGTTTCGGTGACAAACGGTGCGAACGGATGCGCAAGTCGTAGTGCTGTTTCAAGCACCCAAGCGAGCATATCTGGGTTGTTCTCGACCTTGCTTGATTCTATGTACCAGTCGGCGACATCATCCCAGATGGCGTGGTACATTGCTTCGCTTGCTTCGGCAAAACGATAAGCTTCAAGCTGCTTCTCGATATTTCTGCTTGTTTCGGCAAGCCGACCGACTATCCAGTCATCTGCAAGTGACTTGGTAGTGGCTTCTCCCGGGGTGTAATCTTCGCCTAGTTTGTCTAGGATAAAGCGCGAAATATTCCACAGCTTGTTGCAGAAGTTACGCCCAGCGATGACTTTACTGACAGAAAAAGCTTGGTTTTGCCCTGCACTGCGGCTCGATATCAAGCCGAAGCGTAGTGCGTCGGAGCCGTATTCGGCCAAAATCTGCATAGGGTTGAGAACATTGCCTTTGCTTTTGCTCATCTTTTGACCATGTTCGTCGAGTACAAGGCCGTGTAGGTACACGTCTTTAAATGGAACCTTGTCGGTGGCGTAGAGACCGAGCATGATCATGCGTGCTACCCATGGATACAAGATGTCGTGGCCTGTTTCGAGCACGCTTGTTGGGTAGAACTTAGCGAGGTCGCTATCTGTCAGCGCACCTGTAGTGATGAACGGCCACTGTGCGCTACTGAACCAGGTATCGAACGTATCTTCTTCGCGTACATATGTTGTTTCATTTACAACTATCTCTTTATCTTCTACTCGTGTGTCAAAGATCCAGTCTTCAGGATCTTGCTTGTTTACGAAAGCAGGAATAGGGATGCCCCATGGAATCTGACGACTGATGTTCCAGTCTTTAAGATTGCGGTAGTACTGCAGAACCGCCGATTTGCGACTTTCTGGATAGAAAGTAATATCCCCTGCTTCAATAGCAGCAATCGCCCTGTCCGCTAGAGGCTTAACGTTTACAAACCACTGGTCTTTTATGAGCGGCTGAATCGGCAAACCACTTTTGTAGTCGTAGCCGACAGAGTGCTCGATAGTGTCTTCTCCTCTACGCAGTTCGAGCGCTTGTAGGGCTGCAAGGATTTTTTTGCGAGCATCTTCTACCTCAAGGCCGGCATAATTGCCCGCTTCATGCGTCATCTTGCCGTCGAACCCTATGACCTGGATACGTTTCAGGTCATGTCGGTTGCCCATTTCAAAGTCATTTGGGTCGTGCGCGGGTGTGATTTTTACTACTCCGGTGCCAAAATTTGGATCTACGTATTCGTCGGCAATGACAGGAATCTCACGATCTGTTAGCGGTAGCTGGACGCTAGTGCCTATAAGGTGCTTGTAGCGCTCGTCGTCTGGGTGAACTGCCACTGCCGTATCTCCTAGTAGTGTCTCTGGTCGAGTGGTGGCAACGACTACTTCCCCTACTTTGTCGACAACAGGATAGGCGATTTTCCAAAGAGTCCCCTTCTCTGTTTTGTGCTCAACTTCGATGTCGGCATAGCTTGTTTGATACGCGGTGCTGTAGTTGACGATACGTTCACCTCTGTAGACGAGCCCTTCATCCCACATTCGCTTAAATGTAGAGTAGACTGTATCGATGACTTTTTTGTCGAGAGTAAAAGTTAGGTTGCTCCAATCGGCACTGGCGCCGAGTGCCCGTAGCTGGAGTTCCATGTTGCCGCGTTGTTCGTCGACAAAATTCCATACTTGGCTGTACAGCTGCTCGCGTGAGAAATCAAACCGACTTTGCCCCTTCTCTCGCAGTGCTCTTTCGTAGACTACCCATGTTTCGAAACCTGCATGGTCTGCGCCAGGTAGATACACGACACTCTTGCCCTTCATGCGGTGATATCGCACCAAGATATCTTCCACTTCAACCATGAGCGCATGGCCAACATGAAGATTGCCATTGGCGTTTGGTGGCGGCATGACTATAGCATATGGCTCACCTGTCGTTCGGGGTGAAAATGCACCAGAGGTTTCCCACATGGCATAAATGTTAGGCTCGTACTTATTCGGGTCGTATGATTTGGCTAATTGCATGTAGATGTTCCTGTTCTTCACGTGAAAAGATGCGACAAAACCAACACTTCACGTGAAAACACGAAAGCGACCTCCCAGGTTTTTGCCACATGTTTGTTTCCCTATTAGTATATCACATTTAGCGTACAAGACGCTTGAGGTGTCTGGCGCCACGATAGACTATGTGGTGCGCGCGTTTGATAGGGTATTCGTACGTTTCCGATAGTATTTGTTCGTAGCCGCCAAATGACTTTTTAAATCGTGTAAAACCTGCCCAGCGGTGGCTTGGATCTTCGCTGTCTGTAATGCCGAATAAGTCGCAAAATTGCTTACCAGACTCATGTGCGTCAATGATAATGCGAGCCAATAGGGCAGTGCTGGCGCCGAGTTTGCGATGCTCATGATCTGCTGCTGCATGCGCGTAGTAGGTTGCGTAAGTATCTTCATAGACAAGTGCAGCCGCGATTACGGTATCTTCATATGACATGAAATGTAGGGATGCCGCACCTATGGAGAGCAGTGATTGAGCTTGCTGTTGAAAATATTCATCGGAGTGCACCGAAATTTGATTGTGCGTCGCGACACCATGCAATAGGGCTGTAAGGATAGAAATCTCACCTGGGTCGCTACTTTTGCGGTAGCTCATACCTTTTTTTTCGTGCGTACGGTACAAGTTGCGATTATTTTGTTTCATGTCGGCGATGATTTCGTCTTCGGGTCGTGACACATCAATGCGCCAGGTGTGCGACGGTTGCGAATAGGGGATTCGTTGGGCGCCGCAACGCTTCATGTCCTGCTCGGTGAAGCTTGCGCCTAGCGGTTGTATACGTACGAATGCCGCGTTTTGACTGCGAGCGAGCGCTCTCAGTGAATCAAGTGCGGTGCGAAGGGCATGGCGAGAGTTGGCGGTGGGTCCATAGGGGCAATAGAGTCGCGACATACCGAGACGAGCTGGCTCGAGAATAGCGCGATACTCCCAGCCTTCGCCGCTGCGGTGAAATACTCTGTGGCCAAGAGATTCTTGAAATGTTTGCCAAGCCGCAGATTGTAAGAAATGAACGTTGTTTTTCATACATCGACCTCGCGAATCATCGACAAACTCGGCTGAATCTCTAGCTCAAATGGCGAGGTGGGTTCGTGGCGCCAGGTGTGGTAGTAGCCAAGTGTAGCGATCATGGCAGCATTGTCGGTGCAGAGCTGAATCGGTGCGTACTCTATGGCTATAGGCAAGGCTTCTCGTAGTTGGCGTCGTAATTCTTGATTTGCGGCCACGCCTCCAGCAATCACTACAGATGCTGGGTGGTGTTCTTCGTAGGCTTTGCGAGTTTTGCCGACAATCGTTTCTATGGCAACTCGCTGGAAGCTCGCAGCAAAATCATACCGCTGTTGCTCATTGACAAGACCTGGAAGCTCGTGAGAGGGAAAAGTGAAGTCTACACCCACTTCGCGTTGCAAGCGCCTTAGGACGGCTGTTTTAAGGCCAGAAAAACTGAAATCATACGCGCCAGACATCTTGGCCTTTGGGAAATCGTAGGCATGCGCGTCACCATGCTGCGCGGCCTGGGCGATAGATGGTCCACCAGGGTAGGGGAGACCGAGCATTTTCGCTACTTTGTCGAATGCTTCGCCTACTGCATCATCTTGCGTCTGACCAAGAAGCGAGTAGTCGCCATGGTCGCGAAACAACACGAGTTGTGAGTGTCCACCAGAGACGATGAGCGCGAGCATTGGAAAACGAGGCTGAGATGACGGCAGGGTAAGCGCGCTATCGCCAGAGTTGGATTGTTCGGTGATGAAATTTGCGTATACGTGAGCTTCGACGTGGTGAATGGGGTAGAGTGACTTGTTTTTTAGTAGCGCGAGTGTTTTTGCGGCCAGCGTACCAATAAGTAATGAGCCGGATAGGCCTGGTGCGTGAGTGACGGCGATAGCATCGATGTCACCCCAAGACACGTGTGCGTCGCGTAGTGCTTTATTGATAACTGGGTTGATAACCTCTAGGTGGCTACGAGCAGCAACTTCCGGCACAACGCCACCGTATTGTGCATGAATATCTATCTGTGAATTCACGACATTACTAAGCAAGCGCGTACCGTCTTGTACGACGGCAGCAGCAGTTTCATCACAACTACTTTCGATTCCCAAAATCAACATACTGTGTATAGTATAGCACCTGCGAAGTCGACTTGAGGGGCGAGAGCCACTGGCGTATACTAGAAATATGAAAGAAAAACTTGTGCGCGGGGTACGCAGAGCGCTCCCACATCAATCTGTTCGCAAAATTGAAGAAGGGTACCGCAAAGCGCGTGTCAAAGCCGTGTCTGCTCGCTATGGATATCCAGCGCGAGGCCTTAAGGTTATCGCTGTCACTGGGACTAATGGCAAAACCACCACTATCAACTACATCAATGCTATCTTGAAGGCCGCCGGCCACAAAACAGCGATGTTTAGTACTGCGCTTATAGAAGTGGACGGGAAGTCGCAACTTAACGATCTTAATGCGACAGTCGGCACCACCGCGCGTATGCAGCAATTTTTCCGCGATGCTAAAAAAGCCAAAGTAGACTATGTGGTACTCGAGATTACGAGCCATGCGTTGCATCAGCATAAGCTCGACGGCGTACCTATCGAAGCGGCCATTATGACAAACCTGACGCAGGATCACCTTGATTACCACAAGACAATGGATGCCTACGCTGAGGCAAAAGCGATACTCTTTAAGCTGGAGCCGCGCTATATCGTACTCAACCACGACGACGAATGGTTCGAATACTACGACAAGTTTGAGGCCGGTGAGCAAAAAATGACCTATGGTGAGCACGAAGAAGCCGAGGCGCATATTGAGCGCGTCAAGCTGTACAAAAAAGGGAGCGAGGCTGACGTGGTGTTTGACCACCAAACTAAGCTCGAACTCGCAACGCATTTGCCGGGAAAGTTCAACGTGAGCAATATGACGGCTGCGGCGACAATCTCGTATTTGCTCGGGGTGAGCGTCAACGATATCATCGGGGGTATCGCAGACCTCGAGAAAATACCTGGCAGATTTGAGCGCGTGGAGATCGACAAGGCTTTTGAGGTTGTTGTGGACTACGCCCATACCCCAGATGCACTCGAAAAACTACTCGAAACAGCGCAGTCTATCACGAAAAACCGTGTGATATTGGTATTTGGTGCGTGTGGCGACCGCGATAAGGGCAAGCGCCCGATCATGGGCGAAATTGCCGCAAGACTCGCAGATCGCATAATAGTGACAGATGAAGAAAGTTACAATGAAGAGCCGCAAAGTATTCGAAAATCTATCATTCAAGGTATAGAAGATGCCGGCGCCAGCGCCAAGATGACAGAAATAGCCGATCGCCGCGAGGCTATCGCCAAGGCACTGTCGATCGCGACAAAAGGCGACATGATTCTTGTGACTGGTATGGGGCATGAGCAGTATCGTATCGTCGATGGCGCACGTATACCCTGGAACGACACACAAGTTGTCAAAGACTTAACTATCTAAATGTTACTACTGCGACCTCTGTCATAACCATCTGGATTCTAGCAAGTCGTGCGACCCGTTCATTTTCAAGTTGAAAAGCACCTTTGCTTGTCCAAATGTTTCTTTCTGAGGAGATGGGTTGCTCTGGTGTAAGCAACTGTACGCTTAACGGCATAAAGTCGCCGTGTGAAACAACGTCTTTTGTGTGGTCGTAGAACGCGATGCGCGACATACTTTTTTTGGTATGCGCGTCAATAAGCCGAGCTCGTAGTAGCTCCGCAGGCTCTTCCTTGCTAGGATCAGCAATATCGCGTATTTCGTATTCACGAAGACTCATGGTGAGTACTATGACACATATGGTGTATAAATGCAAATGTAGGACGCTATATGTGCTCAATAGCCGCTTCAAGCTGTGGCATCACTCGCTGCATAGCTGCTTCGGTTGGGCGCCATGGGTTTGCAGCAGTAAAGTCGGTATCTTGGAAGCTAGAAGCTAATATAAGGTGGTTTGATGGTGGCGTGCGCCCGATGCCTGCGTAGAAAGCGTCACGCTCGGCACTCTTTCTCTCGGCCAGTGCATGAGACGACTTTACATCGATATATACTGGCATTCCATCAGACTTGCGTAGGGTGGACACATCTATCCCATTGAGGTCATCGGTCGTGTCCGTTTCATCTAAGTCGTATCCTAGCCTGTATAGTGCACCTTCGACTGCTAGTTCGTGCTGAGTTCCCTTAAGGCTGATCCTCACATCCGTGTCTATCGTAGTAAGACTTTCGCCACTATATCCATAGGTTAGTGCGGCACCGTCGACATATTGCATAATTTCTTCGAAGCCTACTTTTGAGTCGGTATCAATAATCTCTTTGATGGCTGAGTTGAACCGAGAAAGATGTGCTTTGTATGTCTTGGCAATACTACGAGGGAGCGTGGATGAGTCGAGACGCCTCGAAGCTTCGACAAAACCAGGAAGGACGGTATATATCCGGGCTACGTTTTTCTCTATGATGCTAGATTCTGGATTTTCGAGTAAACTCTCTGCTGCTGCGCGGATATTGCGTGGGCGAACGTTGTTTTCCGTGGCACTGTTCTGCGCAAGGGTATCGATGCTACGTACGGCACTGAAGAACTCCCCACTTCTGCGCAATTGTTCCTGTTCGCCAAGGGCTCGCTGGGCAAGTTTATCTCGTAGTCGCTTGCTTTGTAGTTCGTGGCTACGATGTCGCTCTGCTTGAGCGACCTGTTGTTGGTGTGTGCGTGTATCAAATCCGGACATATGTTTATTTTGTTTAGGTTTATTTAACATTAGCACTTTATGTTGCTTTTGTCAATGTATAGCAGCGGTAAACTACTTAACTTGTGATAAAACTTCACCAAAATCTTGAATAATATTCAAAACTTTGGTGAAGTGACAGCGCAAGCGTGCCACAACACCTTGTGTTTTCGAGCAACACGATCTACAGATGCGACACGTGAACGGGGTGTTCGACGAACGGCTGCAGCTTGTGAAACTCGCAGTGGGTGTAGATTGCCATCTCCGGCAGGTCCAGACGAGTTTGCTCGAACCGGATTGCTTGGGCGAGTGGCCAAAACCCATCCAGTCCCAAGGTGTCTTCGTGAACCGTGACCGCGACGACGTTGTAGTCGATGTAATCACAGCCACCACCAGCGAGCAGGCCACGATCGATAGCAACGTTCTCTTGAACGCAAGTTTGCGCAAGGACGTGTGCGACATCGTTGACAGACATGCCAGTGAATGTGTGCAGACTGCGGAAATTCGCCAGCAGCCAGCCGAACCACGAATGCTGGCCGAATGCATCGGGCTTGAGCTCCCACATCTCGTTGGACAAGTCCATTGCGACGTAGGGGTTGAAGCCGAGGTTCTTCAGGTACTTCGTGGCGATACGGAGATCTGTCAGCTGGTCCGACAGAACGATATTGCGCTGAGCGATCATCATGACTCCAAAGGGTTGTGTTGTGAGTTTGCGCTGTCTAGGTTCGCTCGCACCCCGAATTTACACGGAGTGTACGAGCATTGAATATGATATCATAAATACACATAAAAGTCAATGATAGAGAATGCTGATATCGATCTCAGCAACCATATATTACATGCCGACGGATGCAGCTGTTTGTATCCAGACGCTACCATTATACAAAAATATAATGGCATTAAGTGCGTTTGGTGCTGTTGCGGGCGTCCAAGCGGTGCGATAGTCGCACCATATTGAAAACTCCTAGTTACGTCATAAACATAACAAAAATAATACTTTGGTGCACCGATTATTGATTTCCGAGCTTGCTGGCACTATTGATCGACGTTTGCGGCTATTTGCCAAATGTTTTTTCGTGACGAAGTAGCGACTCTTTGATTACTGGGCCGTATAAATAGTTACCAATACTACCATCACTTTTGAGTATTCGGTCGCACGGAACAAGTAGTATTAATCTATTGAGGCCACAGATAGTTCCAGCGGCGCGAATAGCGTTAGGCCTGCCCGATGCCGCGGCAAGGTCTTTATACGATAGCGTGTGCCCATAGTCGACTGAGCTCATAGCGCTCCAGACGCTTTTTTGAAAATCAGTTCCGGTTTGTTCGTGTGGAATCTGCGAGAGTGCATCTTGGTTGCCAGCGTAGTACAGAGCGATGTGTTTTTGGTAAGGATGTACCTGTATGTGCGTAACAGTATCTACTGTTAATGCTTTGTCGAGCCGATACAGGAGGCTATCTACCGAACCGAACCCTGATGCACGGACAATCTCGTCTTTATCTATGACCATATGAAAGAGCCCATCAGGAGTGGCGACCGAGGTAGTTCGTAAATCGAGGGTCATTTTACCTAGTATACTTGCTTACACCGACGGAGTACAAACGGATGTCACACCAAATATTGGCACTCGAGACTTGCAAGTGCTAATTTTTTTGTCTACAATAGAAATGTAAGCTAATAAACACGGAGGAAACCCATGAGTTCACCTATCAAACCACTGGCAGATCGTGTTGTCGCTGTGCGGGAAAAAGCACAAGAAAAGACCGCTAGCGGACTCTATCTTCCAGATAGTTCAAAAGAGAAGCCTGTCGTCGCTAAAGTTGTAGCGGTTGGCCCAGATGCCAAAGCCGTAAAAGTAAACGATAAAA
>LCPR01000008.1:9890-50820 GCA_001003725.1 Candidatus Saccharibacteria bacterium GW2011_GWC2_48_9 | reverse complement strand
TAAAATGAATGAAACTCTCGAGACTACCGCCGCGGTACACACGGAAGTAGCCATGCCCATGCGCTACGAACGTACCGGTAAGTCCCGTCTCTTCCCAGCATACCTGTTGGGCTGTGTCTACAATTTGCTGGGTAGCCGTCGGGCGCGCATTCATAAATCCGCGCAAACCAATAAGCGGCTGTGATTTGCGCCGCATCATCAACCACGCACCATCGTCCGCACGCCGCACAGCAAGTAGTAGGGTGGACCGTGCCTGATCGAGCCGATCATTTTTTGCTCGAAATGCACTGATACCCACGCGCTTACCTTCGTTAGTCAGCACATAGCGACCATCGGCAGCTTTCACGACGAAGCCAGCTACAATTACTTTTTTCAGATGATAGTCAAATGCCTTGTTTTCTAGCTCATCTGGCTTGAGCTCACCAAATCGCATACCATCCGAAAAGGCGAGAGTGTAGACGATGTTTTTCTGGATATGATGATCGAGCATATAGGTACAGTATACAGCGCGACCCATGGATGACGATATATAGTGTACCTCGCGCGCAAAATAAAAATCTTCGCGAGACCGTAGCGAAGATATGTTATTACAAATGTATATAGGGTAGCAGGCACCCAGAGAAGCGCGGCAGCGAGGACAAGCCTCACAAACACCACGCTCCTCTGAGCACCTATGAACCAACTTCAGTTTAGCCCGCCAAGCGCCTAACGGATGGCGACGACCACTCATCACCCCGGCGGACAGCCCAGCGGGCGTCTAGCCCTAGCTGGCGGTCACCTCCCCAACGACGGAGGCACGGTACGTGCGACCAGCTCCCATCGTATTTGAGCTGATAACCCGAGAGGTTCGGGGCCGAATCACCATTGAACCACGTAAGCGACCATTCGGGGAACTGGATCAGCGCCGACAAAAGCTCTGAAGCCGCAACACTGTCTTGCCCCCAAAAATCTTCCGATCGTTCACCCTTGCCGTATTCTGGATCAAAGGCCAACCAGACAGGTTCAGCGAACTCACGCTTGTTCGGCGCGAGACGTAGGTTCTGCTCGTCCGATTTGACACCCGCCCAGCGGTACTTGGTGTAACCCATAGGGGCATCGATCTTGTCCCAGAGGGAGTCGAACGAATCTGGCACGTGCAGAAGCAGCACCTCGGACTTTGTCCGAGGTGCAAACTCCTTAGGTTGTTTGGGCAAAACGGCATTCGGCCAGAGCTGACGGGCACGTTCGAGCTGTTGCTCGGGTGTGCGCCACCATGATGGCGGCTGCCAGTTAAACGTTGTGGGCGGTCTCAAACTGAACGTCGTGGGCGAATTGCTGTCGCTGTCGATTGCCGACTGAATCGCGTCACGCAGCACTTGCAGTCGAGCGTCGTTGCCATCCGCCCAACGCAACGCGTGAGCAAATTGTTGCGTAGCCTGTACGACATTCGACTCATACTTGCGGGTTGCAGCCATGATAGACCTCATTTTGCCGTAGACTTCTCCGATGCGACTTGCAGCGGTGATCTCAAGTGTGAGTTGAGAACGGCGTACTGGATACACTACTAGTTATATACAGAGCGCCGCTCTCACTTCGGGCGCTAAACTGTTAAGGTTCGTTATGACTATACCACAATAAGTTGATATTTATCAATAAAAATGATATAGATATGTTATGACTCGCGGCATGGAACCCACACCAAGCAACTCAGATGACGACCATTTGTTTGATGCGCAAGTATTTTCGTTTAGCGAAGAAGAGAACCGTGAACTGCTCGCTCAACTAGCACAACTCGACGAACAAGCGCAGCTACGAGAAGATGAAAATGACGAAGAGCATGCACTTCTCGTCGAACATGAGCACGAACTCTACGACCGCATAGACCCGTTGCATCCTGACATCTCAAGAATCCACGACATTTTACGCGCCACTCAAGCTCAGCAGCCCGATTACGATACAGTATGTCTAGAAAAAGACTTGGTGGATATTCTCGAAGAACTAGAGATGGCGAATGTATCACCCAGATGGCTCGATCAAGTGCAGCGACTTCTTGATATCACAGCCAGTATGCGACTACTTGCCGATGCCACGGCTTTCCGTGAGTTAGCCACTAAACAAGATATCCAGTGCGTCATACACATATTACCAGGCCTGCGCGATGAGGATCGATTAATCCTCCTTGCTGCAACCGAGACATTACTCGACGGAGACTCTCTGGATATGCACAATCCGGACACAGCAAGTAAAATTTTTTATGCGGAAGATGAACGCAAAAAGGTCCTGCATCGTGAGCGTAGAGTGCTTCGTGAGTATCACAATTGGTCGCTCGAACACGCACCTAGCATCGACATCAAGTCCGATGACTACCGCATCGTTGCACACTATATACGCAACGTAGTCATCGATGGGGCGAATATTGCCTTCGCAGAACCTGTCGATGCACTTAATGCACTACCGCTAGATATAGAAGCATTTCGCAAGTTTGTTCGTACGGCATGCAGCGACCCCGAGCCACACGCGCCTATGGTATAGTAGTCGTATGAAACGGCCGACATACGAGATCGAGCACTTCAAAGAAAACTACGACTATCATCGAGATTTTCAACCCAATAAAGCATTTGCTCGCAGTGCCTACAGACTCATCCACCGGGTTATGCAACCTGAAGTTGCCTACGAACCGGAGTCGCAGCAGACGCTTGCAGACCTTGGCGAAGCACGCGCGCCGCAAATTTATGCACTTAACCATCTTTCAAATCTTCACGATCAATGGACAGCAGCAGCTATCGCGCAAGAAATTGCACCCGAGATGGTAGGGGATATACGAGTCCTTGCAAAAGACGGATTCTACAACGGAGAGCTACTCGCGCAGCTTGGTGTCAGCGCAAAATACCATCGGGTGTTACAGCCGCTCATGACAAGATTTGTCAATAACATGGGTACGATACCGGTCAGTCGCACGAAAAATCATACAGAAAACCGCGCACTGTCGCTTAGGTCCAACCAATACATGATGGATATGCTAGGCGATCTACTCGAAGAAGGTCACCCAATCGCGGCGTATTTTGAATCAACCCACAACTATGTGCATCCCGAAAAAAACCTTCCGCTCAAATCTGGTATCGGACACTTGGCCAAACGCACACTTGCGCCCGACAAAACTCCCGCAAGCATCGTACCGATAGGAGTGAGCTACGGAAGAGACTATACACCAGTAGCGGTTGGCGAAGCAAAGCCAAAACACATACGTCGGGCGCAAGTATACATAGGTAAGATCGCTACAGTAGAGCACGGCATGTCCATCAACGATATTACACAACTCGCCGCAGTTAATTTGCAAAATGCTACAACTCGCGCGTTTGAACTTTACGACCAGCGCGCCCAATAGCGCGCGTCCATTACAGGCTATTTTCAGGTTCGACGCGCATAGTAGTGGGGTGGACAAATAGTTCACGCGGTAACATCGTAGCAAGGAGGGAATATGCGAGAATATTCACGAACACACGAACACACCCGTTACCAAAATGAATACGTCAGCGAGAATCCATTTCTCGATGCAAGTGGCCTCGATCCAGCTGGAGGTTTGCGCCGGGCAGATGAACTGCGCAAAGGTATCGACGATGACACCGACTTAGACGCTCGCTTGATAGAGATGCTGGCGCAACGCGAAGAGTTTGATGGCCCACCCCGAGCGAATTGGGACGAAGGTGTCGTCACTCGTTCACCGCTCACGCATCTGCACCGAGTAGCATAGCTTTCTATACGCACCACAATGTTCCATAGCACCCACATACCTCACTCAACATCGCTCGTCATTCGCTAGGCGCTCTACAGGATGACGAGTGTTTTTTATATTTGTATATTGATTTATGTAGATATATCTATATAATAGAACGTATGCAACAACCAAATACACGCGTTACCGACATATTCAAAAGTATGGCCGACGATACACGGCTGTCTATCGTGCGTAAGCTCGCCAAAGATAAGTGCGAAGTAAAAGCAAGTAGCATTACCACGGACTGCGCCCTCGCACTCAAGTTGTCTCAACCCACCATGAGCCACCATTTTGCAAAACTCGTTGCGAGTGGAGTGCTACTAGAGCGCAAAATTGGGGTCGAAAAACACTACCAACTCAACATTAATCTTTTGACAAGTATCGGCATAGATCCGACAAAATTATAGAGGAGACATCATGACACAAACACCGCAACCCACCGATAAGTATCTTTTTGGCCTCGATTCGTTTGGCGACCTCGCAACAGACAAAACAGGTGCACTCATGAACCACGCAGCTTCGATACGGCTCATCGTAGACGAAGCAACACTTGCCGATTCGCTCGGTGTAGACATTATCGCGCTAGGGGAGCATCACCGCGAAGAATTTGCAATCTCGAGCCCAGAAATGGTACTCTCGGCCATCGCGAGTCGCACCTCCCGCATCAAACTTGCGTCCGGTGTGACAGTCCTTAGTTCGGACGACCCAGTGCGCGTGTTTGAACGATTTGCGACGCTCGATGCCGTGTCAAATGGACGAGCGCAAATTATACTTGGACGCGGCTCATTTACAGAATCTTTTCCTCTCTTTGGCTACGACCTACGTGACTACGAGGCATTGTTTGAAGAAAAAGTTGAGTTTTTTTCTAAACTACTCACAGAAAAAACTATCACATGGGAGGGCACGCATACGCAATCGCTCGACAACGCGGACGTGTTTCCAAAAACCGAGTCGGGCAAGCTCGATACCTACGTGGGCGTAGGCGGCTCGCCAAATTCAGTTGTTCGTGCAGCAGCTTACGATTTTCCACTCATGCTTGCTATCATAGGTGGCTCACCAGCACGTTTCGCGCCATATGTAGACCTATACAAACGGGCCGTCACACAATTCGACCATACCGCGCATCCGGTGGGTATGCATTCGCCAGGCTTCATCGCCGACACCGATAAGCAGGCAATAGAGATAGGCTTTCCGCTGTTTAAAGAGGCTATGGACAAAGTCGGTGCCTCGCGCGGCTGGCAACCCATGACAAAACAACACTTCATGAACGAAGTAAAAGGTGGCTCCATGTATGTTGGCTCCGCAGAAACAGTTGCGCAAAAAATTGCCAAAGCCATGCGCACCGTTGGTGCACAACGTTTTGATCTCGTGTACGGATTTGGACCCATGAAGGCGAGTGATCGCCGCCATATGATCGAGTTATACGGCAGTGAAGTAATTCCGCGAGTACGCGAGTTATTAGCGGAGAAATAAGCCAATGCAAAACAACACAATAGGTATCGTCGGTGCGGGCAAGCTCGGCATCACACTTGCGCAGCTTGCGCGTAAAGCCGGGTACGAAGTATACATATCTGGCTCTCGCGACCCAAGTAAAATCGAACTCAGCGTGCAGGTACTCGCACCTGGCGCCCACGCCGTCACCACCAGCGAAGTTGCGCGCGTGTCGGACATTGTCGTCTTGGCCATGCCGCTCGGCAAATTTCATCTACTCAAGCCCGAAGACTTTGTAGACATACTGGTTATCGATGCAATGAATTATTGGTGGGAGGTGGACGGGCCGCGTAGCGATAGTGTAGCCGAGGGTATGACGTCAAGCGAAGCGGTGCAGTTGCATCTGCCGCAGGCGCGGATAGTGAAAGCGCTCAATCACATGGGCTACCACGATCTGCACGACGAAACACGCCCAGCAGTTACACCCGAACGCAAGGCTATTGCCGTTGCCGGCGATAACAAAGCCGACATCGATACGGTCTCGCGGCTCATAGACGCACTTGGGTTTGATGCACTCAATATTGGTGCGCTGAGCAATGGATCACTATTAGAACCCGGACATCCAGCGTTTGGTGCAAACGTTACAATGCATAAGCTTGCTCGGCTCACTTCTTAAGCAGTATGCGAGTCCACATGAATGCGCATCGCTATCGCCAGATAGTATCGCGGAGGATCCTTAAACTTGTACAGCACCGCCGAAAAATAGCGTATACTACAGACAATGAAACTTGATTATTCTGCGCTCAATACACCAGCTACTCAGCAAGATATTGCCGCGTTCAAAGCGTGGCGGAGCACAAATAAAAAGAGTGACCTGACGCTAGCCGGAGGCAAAATAATTTCTATATCAGTATTAGCTCTTTTAGCATACATCACCTTCAACACCATCGCTTCTGTGGCCAATTCAGCTCTCGCGACGTTAATCTTATCGATATTAGCTACAGGTGTGGTCATTGGGGTGGGTATAGCAGTACTGCGCGCAGTTCGAGCAGGGGTTGCGCGCCAAGCCAGACTCTATAAGTTTGCTCTTGTTAACCAAGCGGAGTATTTACTTCGTGTTAACGCACCAGCGTACCCGGGTATGATATTCGACGAGGGGCATAGCCGGACTATCTTAGATGGACTACGACTGCCCGATGGAACGGAAATAGGTAACTACCAATACGTGACAGGTGCCGGCAAAAATCGTCGCACTCATACCTGGAGCTATGCTGGGATCAGACTCAATCGCAAGCTCCCGCACATGGTGCTCGACGCGAAGCACAATAATGTGTTTGGGTTTACCAATTTGCCAGATGACTTCGGTGGGCAAAAGTTGTCGCTCGAAGGAGATTTCGACAAACATTTCACCCTCTATGCGCCGAGTGCCTATGGCCGCGACGCACTCTATATCTTCACACCAGACGTCATGGCAGCGCTCATCGACTTTGGTCGTACCTACGACATAGAAATTGTAGACGATTATTTGCTGTTTTATAGCACTCAACAACTTACGCTCGATTCACAACAACAGCTAGAGTCACTACTTGGTGTTATCGAAACAGTAAGTAAAGAACTTCACGATCAAAGCCACCGCTACGCAGACGAGCGGGCAGAAGGAGCGGCACTAGATGGTATCGCTGAGCCAGGTAGACGACTCAAAAAACGATTTACTATACTGCCTTTTATTATTATCTTGTTGATATTTTTTATCGTCAACACACTCAATAATTGGTAATCTGGAAACCGAAATGACCGTACGCTTTGTAGATATAGTCGAGTTCAACAGCTTACGCTTTGTAGCCAGTGACTTGTGCGCTACAGTAGTTGCATGAGCGCACAATCACACGAACGAAAGCTAGTTACAGAAATAGAGCCTCTCACTCCAGCGGAGCTTCACAACAGCTTACGTAAACTATCGTATGTCAACCGAGCATTTCGCGCGCACACGGCAGGATCCTTCATGCTGTCCACGACCCAAGGTGACCCTATACGCGTTGCCGACTACAATCGGTCGCTTGGACCCGGGCAAGATTTTACTCAGCTCAGTGCAGAGGAATGGCCGATATCGTACATTGATGAGTCGTACTCGTTTGAAGCAAGTCGTGCCGAGATGATCGTGCGCACGGAACTAGGCGCAACTACTCTCAATAGACTTGCGTTTGAATACAGCTACACTGCCACACAGCACAATATACAACTACCGGCGCACATCGCGAACTATGCATATGGTTCAGTTGCAGCAGCCGTGGAGCTGGCTGGACCTTCGCGCCGAGAGCAAGCCGTTCGCGTAAGCGTGGCGCAGGCTATAGATAATGAGTACGATCTACACGTCTGCGAAAAGATGAAATATTTTGATGCAGACGAGTGCCTTGTTGCGGAACTATGTAGTTGCCCCTATCCTCAAGAAGCAGAGGGACAAACTGTCATTTCGCAAAGTGAATCTATCGAGATGGTAGAAGCTGATGACAAAGAAGAGGCGCGCGAGCAGTTTTTACTCACCCCACTAATCGATGCAAATTTGCCACTTTATTTTCGTAATGACGCCACCGATCACATGGAACTTTGCGATGGTGCCCCTACCTTAGATGAACTAGACGATGCCGCAACCGACTACAACAGAGAGCACCGCGAGTTAGTAACGGCGACTCGAATTCTAGGTTCTATGCGCAAGGCCTTTCGGCAACAACTCGGTATCTCTGCGTAAGTAATACCTATGCTTACTTCAAATACAATACAGCCGGCGTGAACCGGCTGTAGTATGCTGTAGTGACAGTAGTGCCTAACTGTCCTTCTTGGGTGGTTTGCGGGTTTCGCGTTTTTGGTGACCTTTACCTTTTGCCATGATGATATCCTTTCATATATAGTTATTTGATTTACTTGCAGGATATGTCAGATTTTCATGATGTCGCTGGCAGCCTCCTTTGCTATACTTCCATTATACAATATTCACTCGCATCATCGAGCGCATTATAGCCGAGTAGTGTAGCGTGTACACGAAAATACCCACCCTGGGGCAAGTAAATTCGCCTTTCGGGTGGGTAAGAACCAGGGGAGCGGGAAGCGTTCAGGACGGCACGACCAGAGGACGTATCGACACGATGGTCTTCTTGGCGACGACCGGATCGACTTGCTCGAAGTCCGACCACTCATCGACGCAATCGGTATCGAGGTCACGCAACCAGAACCATGCGGTGTCAATCTCCAGACGCATACGACGTCGCAAAGTCGCGTGACGGTGGAGTCTATGCTGCGAAAGCCACCGAGACTCATCTGCACTCTGCACACTCATCGTCGGGTGCGCGAGTAGTTCTTCGAGCAAATCGCGCTCGAGATCTGCGTGCATCTCATTGAGGCCTATCATGTCAGACAGACCCTTCAAACGAATGTCAGCCACTTCGGGGCCACTCGACACCAACGTGTTCGCGACACTGTAGAGCGTGCCCTCGAGCTCGATTTGTTCTTTGTACCGTTTTTCAAACGGCGCAATACGCTCCTGCCACGCTTCGCCTCTCAGCACATGTCGCGTATGCAAGACAACCACGCTCCACATATCACCGACATATCTTTCGTAATGCGTACTAACACGCTTGATCATGTCGAGGTAGGCGTCTAGAACATCCTGTGCTGCATATTCAGCGGACATATCTGTTCCTCTCAGGTTCACCGTAATACGGATGAGAATACTATACCATATTTTTATATATTAGTTATCACGCTTTGGTAGTTATCTGGTAGTGTGTGCTCATAAAACAAAAAGAGCTCGAAAGCTCTATGGGCAAAAAGTGTTCATGTCGCCACCCACAATCGGTTGAGAGTGGGGGCGACTGAACGTTGTTCAGCTGGTTCAGCGACGACGCAGCAACTTGACTGCGACGAACGCAACGAGAAACGCCGCCAAAAATCCGTAGACGAACTGCACGCGATCGACGCGAGCCTGCTCGGCAAAGAACTCGTGCGTCACAGCCGTGTCATCAATTGCATGCGAGGAGTGATGTACGACCTCGATTCCGAGACTGATGCAGCGCTCTTCTTCGGCCAATTTCTCGGCTCGAAGCACCGCTTTCTTGGAAGAGAGCGAGATGACGGCAATGGCGTACAGAATGTTGAGAATGAACACCACACTCAAAGCGATGGCTATGAAGACCGAAACAACCTCGGATGACCCGATCGGGTTTCTGATCTGCGAATAGACAAGGATGATCATGAAGACATCGATGATCGCCAACGTAATCGCGATGGACGCAGCAAAGATCTTGAGTTTTACACTTGCAGACATGAGTTGTCGCTTTCTTTTCGAAGGACTTACGCTGGACTGATACAACGTTCATATAAACTATAACACAATAATTAGTACAAGTCAATTACTACCAGCAATTTTGTGTCGATTCGTCACTCAGTCGTAAAACCGCTATACTAGCAGCATGGATATCATTTCGTCTGCCAGCAACACCGCAATAAAGTACCTCCGCAAGCTCGCCACGAATAGCAGGTTTCGCCGCGAAGAAAACACCGTCGTTGCGCACGGTATACACCTTGTTAGAAGTTGCCTCGACGCAGGTGTTACGCCAAAAATGTATGTGGTAGCAGAATTGGCACACTCCAATACCGAAATAGCGGCCTTGATCACTGAGCTAGAAGACACAAGTGTACAGCATATTACCACAAAAGACACGCTATACGAATCGCTTAGCGATGTCCATGCAAGTGTCGGTATATCCGTAGTATTTACGCCACCGTCCGTTACAGATAAAAGTGGCATACTGTCGCGCGATGCACTACTACTCGAAGGCATTCAAGATCCTGGTAACCTTGGTACCGCACTACGTACAGCTGCAGCAGCAGATATCAAAGACATATATCTATCGACAGATGCCACCTCTGCATGGTCACCAAAAGCACTACGTGCGGGCATGGGCGCACAATTTTGGCTTACTATACACGAGAATGTCGATTTACTACACCTAGCTACAGGCTCGGCAGTACCGGTACTTGCGACGACATTATCCGCTAAAAGCTCGAGCCTCTACGAAGAGGAGCTGCGAAACCCCGTGGCATGGGCATTTGGCAATGAGGGAGGCGGTCTTTCGAATGATCTTGAATCTGCGTCAACTAGGCAGATACATATTCCGCAGGCCGATACACCCGTAGAATCACTCAATGTAGCCGCTGCGGTGGCGGTGTGCTTGTTTGAGCAGAACCGACAAAGACTTAGCTAGTCACCCAATATCTCACATCACACTTTTCGCGTATCCACAACTATAGTATGATGTGCATATATCTAAAGTGACGGAGAAGACGTACTATGGCCGAGACAGGCAACTGGAGAGAATACATAAGACCCAAGGAAGAGTTTGACGTTGACATGCTTTGTGACTACGCCGACCACATTATATTCTCGCAGGCCGACGCGTTCAATATCGATCACGAGACCGAAGAGAGCCGTGCTAGCTGGAACTCCGAAGACGCCGATGTTGACATACTCAAGCGCAAAATTAAAGCAGGCACGTTCACGTATCAATTTGGCGTACACGACAAAACTCACGGCGGAGACATCGTTCGACGCGTCTACTTTCTTCCGTCAAGCAAAGACAAGGTAAAGCTGCTAAATGATACACTTGAAGACCAAGACGGCGACACAGCCACACACGCTAAAGATTTAATGCAATACCTGCGCACATACCAGGGCGTCGCCGAACCTCGTATAGATCGAAAGGGTCGGCAGATCTTCCAGCAGCTGGCCGCTGGCATTGCAGTAGAGGCAGCCATGGCACAGCAGCTTGTCACTATGGAATCGCTCGGCGAGACAGCCGGCACCTCAATAGGAGAAAAGGCATACGCACAATCTATATCGCATGCTTTTGCACAAGGGGTAGAAGCCTCGGGCATCCATTTTGCGTACACACACTCAGAAGTAGCGATACGCGAAGCGCTCGCAGATCGACTCAGTAAATATAAAACCAACAAACCACAGCCGAAGGCCATAGAGCAGCGCAAATTCGATCGCTAACTTCTTATAGTCGCAACTATTACGCCCGCTTTTACTGTGAAAAAAGTTTGAGTGCGCAAACTGTCTCAAAATCTTCTATACTGTAGAGAGTAATATTGAGAGGGAACTGTACATATGAAGAAAATTAAAGTCTCTATTCAAGACGAGCACACGCTTGTACTGCAAGAAGCGGCCGCCAAAGGCGACATAGTTGACCTCAAATCTATTCATGAGTCGGACATAGATCAAACAACTATTCAGAGTGTGGTGAATTCTATCAAAAAAGAAAAGTTCGAAGAAGAAGTGCGCAAAGCCCGCGACTCACTTGAACGCGAACTGGCGCTGAAATCTCAACTCAAAGAACGTGAACTGCTCGAACGGGTCGCACAACTCGAGCAAGACAAGCTAAGTGCAGTGGAGCTTGCCAAGGCCACCACCAAAAACGATCTGCAAGCCGACCTCGCCAAAAAAGAAGCCGAAGCCGCCGAGCTGCGCGCACAGAAAAATGCCGAGATAGCCACGCTTCAGTCCAAGCTAGAAGTCGTTGCTCGGCAAACTGCGTCTGACACCAAACTACAAGCACTCGAAGCCCAGCGTAAAATAGAAGAAAAGTTTCGCGAACAACTTGCCGAGAAAGAAACGCAAATCAACAACATCAAGCACCAGAAAGAGCTTGAGTCTGAGCGTTATCGGGAACAGCTAAAAGCCAGTGAAACTGCGCTCGTGTCGCTTAAAGAAATGCGCGCTCGCATGAGCACAAAGATGATAGGGGAGTCGCTCGAAATACACTGCGAAAACGAATTCAACCGTATCCGTCCGATTGCGTTTCCTCGCGCTCAGTTTGACAAAGATAATACCGTGTCTGGAACAGGCAGCAAAGGCGACTACATCTACCGCGAACTCGACGAAGATGGGCAAGAAATGCTGTCTATTATGTTCGAGATGAAAAATGAAGATGAAGTGACGAAGACAAAGCACCGCAACAAAGACTTTTTTAAAGAGCTCGACAAAGACCGGTGGGAAAAATCATGTGAGTTTGCTGTACTCGTAAGCCTGCTCGAAAAAGATAACGATTACTACGACGACATAGTGACAGTACATGAATATCCAAATATGTATGTGATTCGACCTCAGCATTTTATCACGATGATCGGCTTCTTGCGTGCGGGTAGCCTCAAGTCGCAAGACTTACGCCGCCAGATCCATGCGCTCAACGAACAAAATATTGATGTGACGAATTTTGAGCAAAATATGAATGACTTTAAAATGAGCTTTTCAAAACGTACCGACTTAGCGTTCGACCAATTTACCAAAGCCATAGACGAGATCGATAAATCTATCGACCGTCTCAACAAAGTGAAAGATAATTTGATGAAATCTGGTAATAATTTGCGACTTGCCAACAATAAGGCGCAAGACCTTACCATCAAACGCCTGACTCGCGGCAATCCTACTATGGCCGCAAAATTCTCCGATGCCGGCCTGGGCGAAACTTCAGCAGAAAGATTACTATAGCCACGGACAGCTTGCAAAAACTTTTCTCAGAGAGTATAAATGAGCAAAAGTAGCGCTAAGGAGATACCGTGCCAGAACTTAATTCCTCATTCATTCGCTTTAAACCGCAACCTGACTTTCCCGTACAAGACATCGACACAGACAACGCGGCGATGGCGTCGTATTATTTCACAGACCGACCTGAGGCAGAGGCATATGCTGCCGTCCACCTAGAATCTCTGCCCATGCTTCATGCGGTCGGTAACTCTGCACTAATCGGTGCCAACGTAGCTCCAAGCAACACGAGCGCCGAGTACAAAGCGTTTTGTCATGGTTTTACCACAATAGACTACCTCGCAACCTTACTCGACGCGCGACCTTTTGTGCAACTACAAAACGGCGTTGATATGAAACACTTCTACCTAGATTCAGGTGAGATGGCCGATTTTGAATTATGGCAACGACGCCAGGCATGGATGCAAAGCCACCAAAACACACTCGATGTACTGCGAACTGTCTCGGATGCGCGCGCAGAATCTCCGAAACAATTTGCCGCCCGCGCCATAGGTGCACAGGTAGCAAGTGAATTACTTTTCGTAAAATAGCTCAGTCATAACATGTCACAAATAGTGTCAAAGCGCTTATCATCTCTGCCCGTATCTGCTACCATACAGATATGAACTTAGACTTTTTTATCGCCCTGCTCGATAACCGACTCATCCATACCGCACTCATACTACTCGGTGCATTACTCGTGAAGCGCGTGAGTAATATGATTACCGATCGTATAGTTCGCAGAGCCGTAAAATCACACTATCACAGCACCGCGCTCGAAGAGCGTAAGCGTGAAGACACTATTAGCAGCGTCTTTGGTACTCTGACGGGTATTATCATATGGGTCGTCGCGATTGGCGCAATCGCCTCGGTGTTTGATATAAACTTTACTGCCATAGCCGCAAGCCTAGGCTTTTTGGGCGTGGTGATTGGCCTGGGCGCACAGACGACTATTCGAGATTATGTCGCCGGTATGTTTATTCTTATAGAAAATCAATACCGGGTAGGCGATATAGTAACATTGAGTGGTGGTACTACTGGGCAACTCGGAACATCTGGCGTAGTTGAAGACATCACACTGCGCATCACTAAACTACGCGATCTCGACGGCACACTTAACATAGTACGAAACGGTGAAGCCAGCATTATCACCAACCGCACCTACCAGTACTCGAGTGTGGTCATAGATATCAATGTTGCCTACGATAGCGATATAGACAAGGTTGAAGCGGTCATGAACAGGGTCGGCAAAGAAATGCTCGATGACCAAACACTCGCTCCGCTCATTAGTCAGCCAATCGAGTTCCTACGTGTCGATACCTTTGGAGAGTCCGGCGTAATAGTAAAAGCACTAGGCACCGTGCAGCCAGCCGAGCAGTGGACGATTGCGGGTGAATACCGTCGACGCATTCTCAAAGCGTTCAAAAAAGAACACATTGAAATTCCACTTCCGCAAATTGTCGTACGTTCAATCGATCAGAAAACTATCAAAAAGTAGCAGCTAGCCCGCAATTGCAACAAGTTCGATATCGAACACAAGGTCGCTGTTTGGTGGTATGTTTGCCGCTGCACGTGCCGACCCGTATGCCTGGTCCGAAGGAATAATCAGTCGACGAGTGCCACCGACGCGCATGCCGGGAACACCATCCGTCCAACCTTTTATCACTTGGTTTAGTCCAAATGTCACAGGGTCGCCGAAGTCGTGACTACTCTGAAAAATAGTACCGTCTTTGCAGAGAGCGCCAGTATAGTGCGCAGTGATAGTCGCGCCCACTGGAACTTCGTCGCCCGCACCCTCCACTACATCTAAAATTTCTAGCTTCGACACGTTCCCTAGGGGAGTAAAGTTAGCTAATATTGTACCTTCAAGTTTGTGTGAATTATCCATATACCCAGTATAGCGCAACAAAAGGAGTATACTGATAGTATGAGCAATACCTACATACCAGGCATGTGCAATATCGGACCCGCAGAAATCCGAATGCGTCGCAGAGCAGGCTACCTAGGCCTGGCGATTACACTTGTGTTATTTATCGTGTTTTACACAGTACCCGTCGACGCGACCATGAGAATTCTTATCTTTTTGCCAGCGGCATTGGCGGCATCTGGCTTCTTACAGGCATCGTTACATTTTTGCGCACAGTTCGGCATGAGTGGACTCTTTAACGTAGGTGACGACATGAAACATCAGGAGAATGTCGATCAACTTGAATACCGTAAAAAAGACCAGCAAAAGGCTTTGATGATAATAGCGGGCTCACTTGCAATTGGACTTGCCGTAGCATTTATAGCATATTTATTACCGTTCGCTGGCTAGCGCGGTAGAGCCGTCAACTCTATAGCCGTGACAACGTCCCCCGGTTGCCTGTATAATGGTTGTTACAGGAAAGGAGGCAGAATGACAGATGTAAAATCTAATTTCAGCGGACTAAAGGCTCTGTTTTTCAATGGCACACTCAAGCGCTCGCCAGAGGTAAGCCACACAGAAGGCTTACTGCGCGCAAGTGCCGCACTTATGGAAGAAGTTGGGGTTAGTACCGAAATTATTCGTACTATCGACCACGACATTGCCACGGGAGTGCAGCCAGATATGCGTGAGCATGGATGGGATCGAGACGAATGGCCAGATATATTTAAAAAGGTTGAAGACGCAGACATTGTCGTGGTGTGTGGCCCAATTTGGCTCGGCGACAATAGCTCGCAGACCAAAAAGTTAATCGAAAGACTCTACGCCAACTCTGCGCAGACCAATAGCAAGGGCCAATACGTATATTACGGAAAAGTCGGCGGCAGTATCATCACCGGCAACGAAGACGGCGTAAAACACTGCGCCATGAACGTACTGTATAGTTTGCAACACGTCGGCTTCACTATACCACCGCAAGCAGATGCGGGCTGGATTGGGCCAGTCGGGCCAGGCCCAAGTTATCTCGACGAAGGCTCTGGTGGACCCGAGAGTGACTTCACGAACAAGAATGTGACGTTCATGACGTACAACCTGCTTCACATGGCAAAGGTGCTCAAATCCCAGGGTGGCATACCAGCCGAGGGCAACATACCCAAAAAATGGCAAGATGGAAATCACTTCGGATTTCATAACCCTGAATATCGACAGCCTACTGGCTCTTAAATTACCCAACTCACAAGGAGGATATATATGCAAAAGAATCAACACACAATGCAAGATCCAACAACTCAATACCCAAAACTAGACATCCCCGAACAAAGGCAAGACGAACCAGGACTTGATTCGCAGATGCAACCAAAAGCCGACCATGGAGAAAAGTCCTACGTAGGTTCTGGCCGACTTGCCGGTAGAAAAGCCCTCATCACCGGTGGAGACTCAGGCATAGGCCGTGCTGTTGCTATCGCGTTTGCCCGCGAAGGCGCCGACGTCGCTATAGCATATTTGCCGTCGGAGCAAAATGACGCCGAAGAAACCCTGCGGCTGATAGCAGACACAAAGGTGGAAACTTTAGCACTTCCCGGTGACATCAGCGAAGAGTCGTTCGCCAAAGCGCTACCAATCAATGTCATGAAAGCATTTGGCGGTATCGATATCATCGTCAACAATGCGGGCAAGCAGATATACTGCGACGATATTACGCAGCTCAGTACCGAGCAACTTGACGCGACCTTTCGCACGAACATTTATGCGATGTTCTGGATTGTGCAATCTGCGATGAAATTTTTGCCAGCCGGGGCAAGTATTATCAATACGACATCCATACAGTCATACCAACCATCCGCCGAGCTGCTCGACTACGCGTCAACAAAAGGTGCGATCACCAGCTTCACCAAGGGCTTGAGCAAACAACTCATCGAAAAAGGCATTCGTGTCAATGCTGTTGCGCCCGGTCCGATCTGGACACCTTTGCAGCCGAGTTACGGTCAGCCGATGGAAAAACTCACGCACTTTGGAGAGCAATCTCCGTACGGGAGAGCCGGCCAACCAGCTGAATGCGCACCAGCCTATGTATTTTTGGCAAGCCAAGAATCTAGTTATACCACAGGCGAAGTAATTGGTGTAACTGGTGGCAACCATACACCATAATCGAAAGGAGGCCACTCATGCCGTTCAACTCAATAAGCGAACTACCTGATAACGTCAAAAATGTATTACCCGCCCACGCACAAGATATTTACAAAGAAGCGTTCAACAGCGCGTACGATGAATATAAAGATCCAGAAGACCGACGCGGCGACACGTCTCGCGAAGAAGTCGCACACCGGGTCGCATGGAGTGCAGTGAAACAGAAATACCATAAAAGCGACGATGACACATGGCACCGAAATAATTCGTAGTTTACTTTACGGGTGAATATCGTGTGAAGTAGGATCGTGCTGCACAGCACCTGCGTGTCCCACATGGTGATGGTCTCGCCATTCGCGGCGCTTACGTATGCGACCTAGCTGACTGAGCGCAAGATTTGCTAAGTTAACTTTGTGCTTTGGATTGATCTGCCGACGCATAAACTCTGCAAACGGAATATCGTTACGGGCATAGGCTATTTTTTGATTAATAGGCCGGCCAATCATCCCACCGAACGATGCACCTGCGGCAATAGCAAGCGCTGTCGTTGCTGCAGTAAACAATGTACCTAGTGCTCTGAAAAATTCTGGGTCTCCTGGCGGATAGTTGATCAATTGCATGAGTCCGTTATATAACATGAGTCCAGGTACAAGTGGCACAATAGAACCGGCGATAATGCCTACCGACGGCGTATGCCAAAAACGCGAGATAAACGCGGCAATGATACCTATAAATGCCGCCGCAATACCGCTTGCGGGCACAACTGAAATACCGAGCGTGTTGACTGCATTCCACATCAAGAAAAGGCCTGCACCGCCAATAATACCAATACCGGCAACAGCACGAAACTTTGTCTGGCAGGCAAGTGCATAACCGCCCGCAGCCATGGCTGCACCGATCACTTGTAGCTGCAGGTCGTTGAGCGTCAGTGGGTCTGGTGACACCGCAATACCAATGCCGAGCTTTCGGGCTGCGTAGAGCCCCACCAAAATACCCATCACAATACCAACTGTCTGCATGATCACTTTTGTCAGGCGCGCGTTTGCCGTCAGATAATATTCCTCAATTGCATCCTGCACGGCGGCGACAATCACGAGGCCCGCCACGAGCATGACAACACCACCGACGACAAGAAGGGTAGGGTTCATATCAAAGAAGAAAGACACACCCTGGCTGGCTGCGAAGTTAATGAGCGCTGCCGTAACCGTGATAGTACCAGCAGCTGCAACCTGGCGAAAGAATGGGGGTATTCGGTGCTTAATCAATAATGCTAGTAGGCGATCGATCATCATACCGATACAAAAGGTCGTTAAAATCGCTTCCCACGCGCTGGTGTACATAAGGGTGACGCCCGCAACGATAGAGGCGTTACCGAACATGATCAGCCACCAAGGAAACGTACGAGGGGACTTGAGAAGATCATCGAGAATTTGTTCTGCTTCATCAAGTGAGTGCTGTCCTTTATGAATCTCATAAATGAGATTTTGAATCGACTGAATAGTCATGTAATTTGTGTCGCGCGGTGTCACAGGGCGAATCAGCGTGAGCGGTTCACGCTCAATACCGCGTAGCTGTGAGACCATCAACACATTTGCGCTGATATCGATGTGCACCGGTCGCTGGCAGTATGTTTCGGTGATATCGAGCGTCTTAGCTACTACGCTGTTGGCCGAGACGCCCATGGAGAGTAGTTGATCTGCAATAGTCATCGCAAGACGCAGCGCGCGCATGTTTGGCGTGAGGTTTTCGCCAAATTTTTCTATAAGAGGAAACTGAGCCTGTTCAACAGGCACCGTGGTGTTTTCAGACCGGCGCTTAGATAGCCACAGTTTCAAATTTTTGTCTCCTTGTGTTTTTACCTTTACCATTGTAGCAATAATACCCCCAAAAAGACACTGGGAGAAACGCACCAGAGCGCAGTATAATATACATATAAGGAGAACAGTATAATGAGCAGTATCGCAGCACTACAACAACGCATCGCGCAGCTTGAACAGCAAAAGCAAATCAAAGAAAAAGACGTCACTAAACTACGAGAGCGAGAGGTGCTCGAAATAGCACTCGACGAAAAAGATAAAGCGCGCGGTGAGCAACAGCTTATCGAACGCGACAAACAGGATATGCAGCAATACGACAAAGAGCTACGAGATTGCCAACGACAACTGCAAGACCTTCAACACCAAGTAACAAATCTAGAAAACGATATCACGCAGCGCCATAATCGCCATAAAGACGACTTAACGCGGCTCGAGCAACAACTCAAGATTGACTTGCAGCAGCTTGAAAGTCAAAAGGCCCGGATACTCGGCTAACATTAGACTGGCGCGTACGCGTACAGCGCGCTACACTAGCACTATGACAAAATCCAACCTAGAATTTCCAAAATGGCTTCGTATTACCGTACCCGCAGTACTACTTATTATATGGGTACTGCTCGGCAGTATTGGCGGACCATACTTTGGCAAGATCGGCGATGTCGCAAGCAACGACCAAGCAACATTTTTACCAGAGAGTGCCGAATCTACGCAGGTTAACAAAGAGCTAAAAAAATTCCAAGACGAGAATACAATTCCCGCGATACTGGTGTTTAGTGACGATGAGAAGAAACTGTCCGATACAACTGTCGAACAAATCGCCGACACCACAAGTGGACTGACCAAGATTAAATCGGTAGTTGGCGAGGTGTCTCCACCCATACTCGCCGAAGACGGCAAGGCAGCACTCGTTGTTGTCAACGCAAACAGCGACAGCGAAAACGAAGCATTTGTAGCCGAACTACGCACAGCACTTGAACAGGGTGACGCGCCCGTTGATTTCAAAATTACTGGTCCGGTTGGATTTCTGGATGATTTATCTGCCGCGTTCTCTGGTATCGACGGCCTACTACTTGGTGTAGCCCTCGCTGTAGTATTTGTGATATTGCTCGTCGTGTATCGCTCGCCAATTCTGCCTTTTCTAGTGCTACTTAATTCAATTTTTGCATTATCCGCATCAATCTTGGCGGTATATTATCTCGCGCAAGCAGGTATCGTAACTATAAACGGACAGGTGCAGGGCATATTGTTCATTTTGGTGATTGGCGCGGCGACAGATTATGCGCTGTTATATGTGGCGCGTTACCGAGAAGAGCTTACGCGCCATGCGCACGCGCATCAGGCTATTGTCGCCAGCTGGCGACGCTCCGTCGAGCCAATTCTTGCGGCAGGTGGCACGGTGAGCGCCGGCTTACTATGTCTGTTGCTCTCAGACCTCAACTCAAATCAAGCACTAGGACCAGTTGGTGCTATCGGTATTGGTTTTGCAGTGCTCAGCGCACTCACATTTCTGCCAAGCCTCCTTGTCATCTGGGGGCGGAGAGTATTTTGGCCACGCATTCCCGAATACCACAGTAAACTCAATATCATCGGCAAGCTTGGTAAAAAAGAACATGAACATGGTGCGTGGCAGAAAGTCGCCAAGTTTGTGGGTGCCCATGACCGCACAGTATGGGTAGCTACGACCGCCGTCTTATTGGTATCAACACTCGGCCTATTACAACTGCGTGCAGAGGGTGTTTCGCAGAGCGACTTTATACTCGGAGAATCAGAGGCCCGAGATGGCCAGGAGCTTATCGATAAACATTTTCCTGGTGGCTCAGGTACTCCGGCCCAAGTCGTCGTGAGCGCAGACAAGCTCGACGCAGCAGTTGCTGCCATCGAGGCAGACAACGGTGCGGCTTCTGTCGCAGTGCGCGCTGATAACTCAAACTCTGGCACATTGCCGCTTGGGCAACAGGAGACAGATATTAAGCAAGAAATTCGTAGCGAAATATCGTCGCAAATTTCCACTCAAAAAGCCGACCTGCGGCGTCAAATAGTCGCCAGTACACCAGGCGCACCAAAAGCAGTGATCGACGGGATATACCGCGAGGCATCAGCCAATATTCCATCTGTGGATAGCCTCGCAGAAAAAGCCTACCCATTCAAAGATGCGACACCAAAAGTTATCGATGGCGAAGTGCTACTGGAAGTCACTCTGGAAAATAAAGCCGATTCCGATGCCGCTAAAACGACAATACAGCGCCTTCGCGACGCACTCCATGACATAGACTCATCTGCGCGAGTCGGCGGCACTACGGCAGTACAGCTTGATACGCAAATTAGTGCCGAACGCGACCGCATGGTCGTTATACCAGCAGTCCTTCTTGTGATAACGATCATATTGATGCTCTTGCTCCGTTCAATTGCCGCACCGCTGCTGCTGCTCGTTACCACTGTACTGTCATTCGTGGCAACCCTTGGCATATCTGCACTCGTATTCAACTACGCGCTAGACCTGCCTGGAGCTGAGCCATCGGTAGTATTGTACGGCTTCATATTCCTTGTCGCGCTTGGCATCGACTACAATATTTTCCTTATGACACGCGTACGAGAAGAATCGCTGCGCATCGGCACAAGAAAAGGCGTATTGCTAGGGCTTGTCGTCACCGGTGGAGTTATCACTTCGGCAGGTATCGTACTGGCCGCAACGTTTGCTGCACTCGCGGTAATTCCAATCCTATTCTTGCTACAACTTTCCTTCATCGTAGCGTTTGGCGTATTGCTCGATACACTCGTCGTACGCTCACTGCTCGTTCCTGCATTAGTTCACGACATCGGTCGCGGCGTATGGTGGCCATCCAAACGCCACAAGAAGTAATCAGCTCAACCTCACGCTAAGGCCAATGCCACCAAATTCTTGACACACGTATACCGGTTGCTCCGGAGTACTCAGTGAGGCGTCGTAACGATAACCCAAGTCATCAAATAGGGTGAGCTGTTCGGTGTTATCTATGCGATTGACAACCAGCCATTTTGCAAATGCACCACGTGCAATTTTGGCATGAACAACTACAAATATCGGTTCACCATTCTTTGGACTAACTGTTAAAAAGCGTGGCGTTACGACCGGCGTATTGATATATGGTAGTAATGCCTTGGTGTATTCGACAGCCGAAAGATTTACGAGACTCTTCGCAGACGGGCTAAGTAGGGTGGCGAGAGTGTCTCCCCAGTACTGATAGAGATTTTTCTCTGGCATAGTTGGCAGACGATAGCCCATTTCTAGTCGATACGGGACAACACTATCACAGGCCCTGAGTCCACCGTACAAGCCAGACAGTATTAGCAGGCGGCCATTCGCCTCATGACGATCAGCCGGGGTCCAGGTGTGCACCTGCAATCCGCTGTATATATCTCCAATAAACGCATCGATAGCCGGCCTACTTCCAGATTCCCCACTAGACCACCTGGCCATGAGCTCTACAGTCGACGCGGCTTTGTCTGGCGAAAGCTTCATAACGTGAGCGACTTCAGATACATCGAGCGAGCGAAGATATCCTGCAAGCTCTTCGGCACGAGCTAAAAACTGCGGCGCCTGATAGGGCAGTAATGTTTCCGGCCTAGTTCTCATAGTTTTCGATGAGTGGAGCAAAATTTGTAACATACGATGTAGTATAAAACAGCTCTTGCACCGATGAAAGGGCAGGCGTATAGTGAGACGTGGCTTTAAGGCAATACTTTATACAAATATGCTTACTATTACTTCTATACTGGCACTGTTCACACTCCTCGCGCTTTCGACTGGCGTGTTTTTCGTAGCCAAGCGACTCAACCTACCGTATACCGTACTCCTTGTACTTGTAGGGCTACTGCTCGTACCAATCGTTAAACTTCCATACTTAGAATCTGTATTTGGCTTCCTGGGTGACATCACCCTCACGCCAGAGCTACTCTTTTATATATTCCTACCTATATTGATATTTGAGTCCGGTTTTAATATGAATATCCGTAAGATGCTCGATAGCGCATGGGCGATTTCACTGCTCGCCGTAGTCGGCTTGCTGTTGTCGACACTTCTGATCGCGTTTGGCCTCTGGGCGATTTTGCCGCTCGTAGGCTTCGAGATTCCCTTTATTATCGCATTATTATTTGGTGCCATCATTTCATCCACGGATCCCGTGGCAGTGCTCGCATTATTCAAAGAATATGGTGCACCGCGCCGCCTTACGATGATATTTGAAGGTGAAAGCCTATTTAACGACGGAACAGCCGTGGCCTTATTTATGGTCATCTTGGCTGTAGCGATCAACGGCTTCGATGGCGCAGCGACAATCTTTGACGGCGTCACCATGTTTATCGGCATGGTTGTATTTGGCATTTTACTTGGACTTGTTATGGCGGTTATTTTTTCACGCGCCGTTCGTTTTACTCGCTCCAACGAATTCGCGACAGTCACACTGCTTATCATCTCTGCTCACTTTGTTTTTATACTCGGTGAGCTTATAAACGAACATGGTTTCTTCGGACCCATCACCAGCCTATTTCTGGGTAATTACGCGCGACACACCCTTTCACCCAAGACTGACCAATACCTTAGCAAGTTTATCGAGCATATTGCATTCATCGCAAATTCGCTGGTTTTCATTTTGGCTGGGCTACTCTTTGCATCTTCAAACGTCGACATACGCCAACTGTGGCTCCCGATCCTCCTAACAGTACTGCTAGTGGCGGCTGTACGTGTCGTGGCGGTCTATGCAGTTACCTCGCCGCTTAATTCACTCAAGATAGAAGAGAAGATTCCACCCTCGTGGCAGCTACTGCTGTCGTGGGGTAGTCTCCGTGGTGCGCTTGCCATCATCATCGTGCTACTCATACCAGAAGATTTCACCGTTGCCGACTGGGTATACCCTTATACTCCGCGCGAGTTCTTACTTGCACTCACGATCGGTTGTATCTTGGCGACACTGTTCATCAAAGCACCTCTTATCAAACCCATCATGGCAAAGCTTGGTCTCGATAAGCCCGAACCGCTCGACGACGCACAACAAGCCGACCTCAGCATCTACTACCTGCTGACTGAGCGAGAGCGCTTCCGTGCCCATAAAACAAAAGGTTTCGTCAACGACAGCGCCTACAGTGAGCTTAAGCAGCTGCTCGACCAGAAAATTATTGCGGCCAGAGCACAACGTGACACAATTACGGACGAACATCACGACAAGTTATTCGATCAGTCACTTCACCTCATGGCGATTCACGTCGAGAAGTTCACGCTCCGACAGCTATACGTTAATGGCGAAATAAGTGAGCGTGTATTCCGCCGTATTTTCGGTAAGCTCAACGTACAGACTGAGAAGATAGAGTATGCACGTCACGACGAAATCGACCCAGCTGTGTACATGGACCGTAAAGATATTTTCGACCATCTTGTCAACTTTATGCAGACAGTATTTGAACGCAAGAAGAAGCAGTCGAGCGTCGAAGAGCGCCTGCAGTATTACCGTGCACAGATGATTATCGCGCGAAAAGCCGTCAAAGCTATTAAAGCTATGCAAACGGCCTACAGCGAACCTGTATTCTACGACAAAGCCTATACACGCACTATTACTCGTTACGAAAACTATCGTGAACAAAACGCCAACAGGGTCGATGAACTTCTCGAAAAACACCGCGATGAGCTCATGCCATATCTTAGCTATCTGGCAAAGAAATCTATTGCCGCATCTGGCAACCGCGCTGTTGCATACTTGCACGACCAAGGCATTACAGACGAAGAAGTTGAAGAAGCCATTCACCACAAATGGTCACATATCAGCTCATAACAGCTTGTTTCTCACTATCATAAGTAGTATCATAGAAACAGCATGAAACGTCTTTTAAAAGCGAGCTTGATTCCACTTGGCCTAAGTGCATTTGTAGTATTGATGTGGGTGCTCGTAAAAGACGTCACTATAGACGTACTCGAGCCAACCGGTAAAACAGCGATAGAGCAACGCAACCTACTATACTTTACACTCGGGTTAAGTGCGCTTGTCGTTATACCCGTGTTCGGCATGCTCGGCATGTTTGCGTACAAGTACCGCGAAGGGCGAGGTGCAGACTACAAGCCAGAAGTGGATGGCAATTATACACTCGAGGCGATATGGTGGGGCATACCAATTGTCATCATAGGTGTACTCGGGGTCATCACCTGGCAGTCGACGCACAGCCTCGACCCCTACAAGCCCATCGCATCCGACAAACCACCAATCGAAGTGCAGGTTGTCGCCTTGCAATGGAAGTGGTTATTCATCTACCCAGAATATGACATCGCAACCGTCAACGAACTGCCGCTGCCTGTCGACAGGCCAGTGCATTTCTCTCTCGCGGCAGACGCACCTATGAGTGGATTTTGGATTCCAAGTCTCGGGTCGCAAATCTACTCTATGAACGGCATGAATTCGCAGCTCAACCTTATGCCAGAAAAGACAGGTGAATACAAGGGTTACAACACCAACATCAACGGCGAAGGGTACTCCAAGATGACATTTACCGCCGATGTGATGTCGGAAGTGGATTTTACAAGCTGGACAATCGCTGCTCCTGGCGAAGCGACAGACAACAACCTAAACATGGATTTAGCTACCTATAATATTCTTGCGCAGCCGAGCCTGATGGCCAAACCGCAAACATATCAGCTCGCGGAAAAAGATTTGTATGATACAATAATGGCAAAGTACATGGGGCATGGACACAGTAGCAGCTCATCAAAAACAGATGATACGGAAGGTATGAATCACGGCACTATGAACCACGGAGGAACACACTAATGGATTGGTCTTGGCTCACTGGCCGCTTGTCGGCTGACTATTTACCACAAGACCCGGTGACTATCGGCGCGGCCGTTGGTATGCCACTAGCGATACTGGCAGTACTCGTAGCAATCACGTACTTCAAAAAGTGGGGCTATATTTGGAATGAGTGGGTGACTACTCTCGATGCCAAAAAAATCGGTATCATGTACATGGGTATCGCCTTACTTATGCTAGCGCGCGGTGGTGCGGATGCATTGATGCTTCGCGCCCAGACGGCATTAGAGCCCCTAGGCATAGAGTTATTCGACACCCAGACATTCCAAGAGGTGTTTACCGCACACGGCAGCATCATGATCTTCTTCGTCGCAATGGGTGCCATGTTTGGCCTTATCAACATCGCACTACCGCTATTACTTGGTACTCGTGACGTTGCATACCCATTTCTCAACTCGGTGAGTTTCTGGTTGTTTTTCGCAGGCATGGTTATCATCAATAGTTCGCTTGTGTTTGGTGGCTTTAGTAACGGCGGCTGGCTTGGCTATCCACCGCTCACTGGTCTCGAGTATAATCCCGGGCCGGGGGTCGACTACTGGATATGGGCATTGCAAATTTCGGGTATCGGCAGCTTGCTATCTGGCATAAACTTTACCGTCACTATCCTTAAGCACCGCGCACCTGGCATGACACTCATGAAAATGCCTATCTTCGCATGGAGCGTACTCGTCGCCATGGTACTCGTCATGCTGGCGTTCCCCGTACTCACTGCGACACTTGGTATGCTTGCACTCGACCGCGTGGCAGGCATGCATTTCTTTACGTCGGACGGGGGAGGCAACCCCATGATGTATATCAACCTCATATGGGCGTGGGGGCACCCAGAAGTGTACATTTTGATATTGCCGGCGTTTGGTATATTTAGCGAAGTAGTAGCCACCTTTGCGCGTAAGCGCCTGTTCGGCTACGCCACTATGGTCGCGGCGCTTATCGGCATCATGTTCTTAAGCTTTGTCGTCTGGCAGCATCATTTCTTTACCATGGGGGCAGGAGCAAACGTTAATGCGTTCTTCGGCATCATGACAATGATTATCGCTATCCCAACTGGAGTCAAACTATTCAACTGGATCTTCACCATGTATAAAGGCAGTATTCGCTTTACCGCACCGATGATATGGTTCATGTGCTTTGCTGTCACGTTTACTATCGGTGGTGTGTCAGGCGTACTGATGGCAGTACCGGCGCTCGACTTCCAGGTACACAACACCATGTTCCTTGTGGCACACTTCCACAATGTCATCATTGGCGGCGTGGTGTTTGGCTACTTCGCGGGCATCTACTATTGGTGGCCAAAAGTATTTGGCTTCACACTGCATGACGGTATCGGCAAACTTGCAGCCTACGCTTGGCAAGTAGGCTTCGTTCTTGCGTTCATTCCGCTCTACATCTTGGGATTGATGGGTGCAGTGAGGCGCCTCGATAGTTACGACGACCCCACGTGGCAACCACTCTTTATCGTATCGGGTATCGGTGTTGGTGTAATCGCACTCGGCTTCGCGCTCATGGTTATTGGCATGGCGTACAGCGTATGGAAGCGTAAAGAGTTAGCAGACACTACCGGCGACCCGTGGGATGGCCGTACCCTGGAATGGTCGGTGCCTTCACCTGCGCCATTCTACAATTTCGCCATCACACCACGCGTCTCACATAGGGACGAATGGTGGGAGCGCAAAAAAGCTGGTCTCAAAGTACCCACAAGGAGTGACTACAAAGATATCGAACTACCTAAAAATTCTGCGCTTGGCGTCTATATCGCTGTCGCAGCTGGCTTGATCGGCATCGGGTTCATCTGGCATATCTGGTGGCTTGCGATAGTCGCACTCATTGCCGTAGTAGTGTTCGTCATCAAGCGGACATTCGACGACGATACTGAGTACACCATTTCTGCAGATACACTTTATAAACTCGACAAGGAAGCCCGCGCATGACCAGTCACGCAGCCCACATCAAAGAAAAAGCCGCCAATGCCACACTCGGTTTCTGGCTCTATCTCATGACCGACATCATGATATTCGCCAGCTTGTTCGCGACCTTTGTAATTTTGCGCGATGGCACGAACGGCGGCCCAAGCGGACAGGAACTATTTAACCTCGAATTTGTCATGGCAGAAACATTCTTACTGCTCGTGAGTAGCTTTACCTGTGGCCTTGCGTACCTCGCAATTAAGCATGGTCAGAAGCGCCGCACGTTAGTGTTGCTTGGGACTACTATTACGCTCGGTATTGGATTTTTATCCCTCGAGCTCTACGAATTCGGCGAGCTCTATCTTGCAGGTCACGACTGGACCCATAGCGCATTCCTGTCCGCATTCTTTACGCTTGTTGGTACACACGGACTCCATATATTAATAGGTATTATCTGGGCAATAGCGCTCGGCGATTACATTTCTAAGCGTGGCACCACACCGGATGCTGTGCGTAAATTTAGTCTGTTCGCACTATTCTGGCACTTCCTTGATCTCGTCTGGATATTCATTTTCACAGTCGTATATCTACTAGGGGCAATCTCATGAGCACGCAAAGCTACGCACACGAAGTACGCCAATATACCATAGGGTTTATTGGTGCTGCGGCGCTCACGATCTTGGCATATCTATCCGTTAAGCTCGAATGGTACGATGCCACAACGACAGCGATTTTTGTACTGGTGCTCGCAGTTATGCAGTTCGGTGTACAAGTGTACTATTTCCTCCATCTTCGCGGAGAAGCGAAGCCCCGCTGGCAAAGTTGGTCATTCGTCTACTCGATGGCAATGATGCTCATCGTCGTATGTGGCTCGCTCTGGGTAATGTACAACCTCAACTATCGCATGGGTATGAGCGGCGAACAGATGGAGCAAAGAATGCTCGAAGAAAACAAAAAAGGCTTCTAGTGAACAAACTCGGCGTGTACTATCAGCTCGTGAAGCCCGGCGTGATGTATGGCAACGTCCTTACGGGCGTTGCGGGGTATCTTTTTGCCGCAGGACATTTCGGAGCATTTAGCTGGGTAGGATTTCTTGCGACGACAGTCGGCATGACACTTGTTGTTTCGGCTGCATGCGTGCTCAATAATTATCTCGATCAAGATATTGATCAAATCATGCAGCGCACCAAAAAACGCCCGAGCGTCACGGGGCAGGTGAGTGGGCGCGCGATGGTCATCTACAGCTTGTCACTGCTCATACTCGGCACCATCACACTCTCTATATGGACGAACTGGCTCGTCGTCACGATAGGCCTCTTGGGATTTGTCATATACGTGTGGCTCTACGGTGCGCTCTCCAAGCGCCGCTCGCTCCACGGCACGCTGGTCGGTAGCATCTCTGGTGCCATGCCAATAGCAGGCGGGTACGCGGCAGTATCCGGGTCAGTAGACATAGGGCTTATAGTGGTCTTTCTCATTCTATTTTTCTGGCAATTTCCAGAGTTCTATTCCATATCTATCTATCGCCGTAAAGAGTATAAAGCTGCAGGTATACCCGTCATCTCGGTCGTCAGGGGAGTGCCACGAACGATTCGATGGATACTCGTAAACACAGTCCTCTACGTGGCGTTCACTATTGCACTGACACCGCTTGGCTACACTGGATGGATATACTTTGCCGTCATGCTCATCTCAGGCTTGCACTGGATATATGTTGGCTTCCAGGGGTTATCATCCAAAGATCCAGAGCACTGGGCACGCAAACGCATGTTCCGCTTATCGATGTATTATATTTTACTACTCTGCGTGATGCTGAGTGTAGGACCCTTACTGCCGTAACCGGGGACGCACAAACACCCCTTGCTCAGCGCTTGTGCTTAATGCTACAATATAGCCAAACAAGTTGTACAAAATATAAAAAAGGCAAGAGACATGAATGTAACAATCGTGGGTGGCGGTTTCGGTGGCATTAAAGCTGCACTGGAACTTGCAAAAGATGAGAGCGTAAAGATCACACTCATCAGTAACAACAACAATTTCGTATACTACCCAGCGCTATACAGCACAGCGACTGGCCACGATCACAAAGAATCGTGGGTTTCACTAGAGCATATCTTTCGTGACCATCCGTCGGTTCGACTCGTACGCGACACTATCACCAAGATAGATCCAGACAAAAAAACCCTCATAGGCACCAAAGGGAATCATCGCTACCAAAAACTCATTCTTGCGCTCGGTAGCGTCACCACATACTTTGGTATTGAAGGATTAGATCATTACGCCTACGGTATCAAATCGGAAGAAGAGATTAGAAATCTGCAAAAGCACTTGTTCCGCCAGATGGGCGATCAAGGTATTATTGACAAACGCTATGTTATCATCGGCGGCGGGCCGACCGGCGTAGAGCTTGCTGGAGCTCTAGGCGAGTATCTCGAAAAATTACGCAAATTCTTTGGACTTCGCGAGCAGAAGATAAAGATAACCCTTGTTGAAGCGTCACCGCGCTTGTTGCCACGCATGAGCAAAGCCTCGAGCAAAGCCGCCCTCAAACGACTGCGCGCACTTGGCGTGCAAGTAGAAACAAAGAAAATTGTACAGTCCGCCACCGCCGACGGTCTAGTAGTAAGCGGCGTGCCGATTCAAACACAGACCATCATCTGGACATCCGGCGTAGCCAACGCACCATTTTATCGCAACAACTCACAGCACTTTGAGCTCAGCCCGCGCGGCAAAGTTGTAGTCGACGCTTATATGCAGGCGCGCCCAGATATCTTTGTAATAGGAGATAATGCCGACGTTGAACTATCCGGTCTAGCGCAAACTGCCGTACATCATGGAGTATTCGTTGGTCGACATATTTTGCGTGTTAAAAACGGCGACAAGCCAAAACCGCTAAAAACTCGCAATCTGGGTGTCGTTGTGCCTATCGGCAGCAACTGGGCCATTTTTGAACGAGGATCACTAAGGTTCACGGGCGCACTTGGTGCATTTATGCGCGATGCCGCAGATATCGTCGGCTATCACGATATCTTACCGATGGGCCACGCTATCGATACATGGCGCGCTGGCATGAAGCCACAGCTGCGCATACCAGAAGATTTGTCAGCCGCGGACTAAGACTGCGTTCTCGCAAACGCTTGCATCTGCTCCACAATAGGGAGCAGTTTTGCTCCGCGAGGCGTAAGCGTGTAGAGTGTGTCGCCAGCATCTACGCGGCGCGCCACGAGCTCATGCTGCTCAAGTTTTTTCAAACGCGCAGTCAACGTAGCTGGATTGCTATCACCAAGCGCTCGTTCAATACTGCAGAAACGTAAATCTTCCGACTCGAGTGTAGCGATAATTCTGAGCGTCCAGAAATCACCGATCAAACGCAGTGTTTCTTTAAATTCTGGCTCATTGCAATACTCTTTACACAGTGTCATATCCATACCTCTTGCTATACTTTTCATAGTACTATATAATCTAAAGTACTACAATATTTATAGTACAACTATAGCATAAAGGGGAATTACATGACAAAATCATTGGCAATCATCGTGGGCAGCACACGCACCAACCGACTAGGACGCAGCGTCGCAGAGTGGGTAAGCGAGCTAGCATCACAGCACGACTACGACAGCGTTGAATTACTCGACCTCAAAGAGATAGACCTACCGGCCTTTGACGCACCTGTTCCGCCTATGTACGCGCCAAACGAAAGTGCACCTGTTAAAGCTTGGGCAGCACAAATCGAAGCTGCCGAGCGACTTGTCGTACTGACACCTGAGTACAATCAGAGTATACCAGCAAGTCTCAAAGGTGCCATCGACTATCTCTCTGCAGAGTGGCACAACAAGCCAACAGCTATCGTAAGCTACGGTTACATGGGCGGAGGGGCAAACGCCGCGAAGCATCTACGTGAAATTCTGACGTTTGTCAAAACTGATCTCATAGAAGAGACTGCAGCCATCCAACTTGGCGAAGAAACGACTGCCGAAGGTACATTCCACGGAGACAAGACGACCGAAGCAGAGCAGGCAAGCTTGCTCGCCGCGCTCAAAGCACTCGCAGATAAATAACATTTTATCGTGTCACAATCGAAAGCCTCTTTGCAAAAAGGGGCTTTTTTGTTGATTTTTTCAGATGTATAGGCCATACTTAACCACAAGAAATATCACACACTAGGGGGCACCATCGAACCGCTACACGTATCTCGGTTTTGGCATAAACGCATGTGCGAAGCTGCTGGCGTTGTAGCTGTAATTATCTTAGCTCTGTATGCATGGGGTCAACAGCTCAGCTCTAACGATGCGCTTGCAAATACACTCTACATCTCAACGCCAAATGCGGCTCTAGCTGCCGCTGTAGCTTCGGCTGCTGTCATACTATACTTCTGGACACCAAAGAAGCTCGTCATGCCCGCAGCAGCCACGCTGTACGCATTACTTATCCTTACTACTGGCATGTTAGTCGTCGAGAGCGGCGGCATAGATTCACCATTCATTGCGCTCTGGATGGCCGTCAGTGTATTCGCAGGCTTATTTGGCCTCTATGGAATCGGTGCCGTACTACTAATCGTTAACATGTACATCATATATAATTTCTTTGGACAAAATCTCACCCGCGAAGACCTGATAGTATGCGTGATAGCCGGTGAGCTGCCCATGTTCGTGAGCTACATATTGTGGAATGGCCGAGAATCGCTCGAAGAAGCTCGCGACCACGACGTATCACAACTCAACAAGACTTTAGAGCAAGAATCCACAAAAGCCGATGCTATCATCGAGGCTATCGGTGATGGAGTCATCGTCGTCAGTCAAACAGGCGAAGTACTCCTTATTAATCCGGCTGCGCAGCAGATGACCGGCTGGTCGGCAGATGATGCCTTGCATCTCCATTTCGAATCAGTACTAAAACTCGAAGACGGAAAGGGCGGGGTCATGGAAAGCTCGCTCAACCCAATATCACGCGTGTTAAATGTTGGACAGCAAGTGCGCGAAAAGGAAATCAGCATTGTCACAAAATCTGGCAAACACATCTTTGCTGCATTTGTTGTCAGCCCTATGGGGCAGTCGGGCGATGGCGCAATAGCTGTCTTTCGAGACATCACCAAAGAGCGTGACGATGAACGAGCACAAGCAGAGTTCATCTCAACCGCGAGTCACGAGATGCGTACGCCAGTTGCTTCGATCGAAGGATACCTGGGACTTGCACTCAACCCAAATACTGCCACAGTAGATGAAAAAGCTCGTGACTTCATCAACAAAGCACACATGTCAGCTCAGCACCTTGGGCGTTTATTCCAAGACCTACTCGATGTCACCAAAGCAGACGATGGGCGGCTCAAAGAGAACCCTACGGTTATTGACGTAGTTGAATTTACCAGGGATATCATAGAAGGGCAGCGTCCTAAGGCGGAAGAAAAGCAGCTAAAACTTATTTACTCGCCAGATGGCACGAAAGCAACTGCGGGTACTATGGTCATCACACCAGTACTGCACACGCATGTCGACAAAGATCATTTGCGCGAAGTGTTAGACAACCTTGTTGAAAACGCTATAAAATACACGCCGTCCGGCTCGGTTACTATCGACGTCACCGCGAGCGACAACTATATTCGTCTTGCTATCCAGGATAGCGGAGTAGGTATTCCGGCCGAAGATATTCCACATTTGTTCCAAAAGTTCTACCGAGTAGACAGCACTGACACTCGAGAAATCGGCGGCACAGGTCTTGGACTATACCTATGTCGCAAACTTATCGAAGCTATGGAAGGCCGCATTTGGGTTACTAGCGAATACAAAAAAGGCAGCACGTTCTTTATCGAAGTACCTCGCATCGACCACGCAAGAGCATCGGAGCTTCTGCAGCGCGAAGCAGATAGTCAGCGCCAGACAGCAGGGCAACACAACTCCATACCAGCTATGCCAAGCTTGAACGAGACAATACACGAGCAATCCGCAGCCTCAGGCACTGTTGAGCAGCCCGTTGCAATTCCGACACCGCCTCCACAAACTGCCGCGCCAACGCCAGCACCGACACCGCCACCCGTACAACAGACGCAGCCTCCAGCTGTAGTCCCATCAACGCCAGCTCCAGCTACACTTGCTACGCCTCGACAGCCCGTATATACGCAACCTGTCGCGTCCTCGCCGCAAAAATTTGGCGCCGTTGCATATGCTCCGCCATCAGAACCAGCACTAGTCTCAGCGCAGCCCCAAACCCAAGCACCCTCACCGCAAGTCCAACAGACAACCCAAGCCGCCGCATCACCGCAACGCGCAAACATCCCCCTAGATACACTCGAACGAAACCCTGAACACTACGTCTCGCAGCGCCAAAACCCGCCGAAAATGTAGTTTTTCCATAAGGGGTATGGTATTTTTATAAAAGCATAGGTACAATGGAGACAATATGACTAAAATATTACTAGTAGAAGACGACAAAAGCTTACGTGAAATCTATGGTGTGCGTCTCCTTGCCGAAGGATACGACATCGTATCCGCAGGCGACGGAGAAGAAGCACTGGCAATGGCGATAAAAGAACGCCCTCAACTTATCGTAAGTGATGTGATGATGCCGAAAATCAGTGGTTTCGACATGCTCGATATACTTCGCTCGACAACCGAGACAAGAGAAATCAAAGTCATCATGATGACGGCCCTCAGTAGCGAAGACCAGCGTCAACGCGGAGAACAGCTTGGTGCAGATCGTTACCTAGTTAAATCGCAAGTTGGCATAGAGGACGTCGTGCGAACCGTTCACGAAGTACTTGGCGATGCTCCCGTGTCTCAACCTAGTTTTAGTTCGTCTCCAGCACCTCAGCCGACAGCTGCGCCTGCACCAGTGCAACCTCAAAGTATCGCGCAAGAAACCCAAGCGCCACAACAACAGGCTGCGCCGGCATTCGCGCCTCAACCTCCAGCACCTCAGCCGACAGCTGCGCCTGCACCAGTGCAACCTCAGCCCATCGCAGATGTGCCCGAACAGCAAACGCCAGCCCCAGTTGCTGATATGCCTCAGCCAACAGCGCCATTCTCTTCACCACGACCAGCCACACTTGGTGAACGCGTCATTCAACCTGTCGAAAGTACCGTTACTCCCGAAGATATGGCTAGTCGTATTGCCGCAGAGTTAGCGGGAGTTGACCCAGCACAGCAGTATCAGCCTACCGAGCCTCAGAGTACGCAGCCGCCTCAGGGACCAGTAGCGCAGTAGCGAGTAGTTCGCTATACTACACGCATGCCTACATCTGCACCGGACGACACAGAGCGAATCAATAAATACCTAGCATTTCATCTGGGAGTTTCAAGGCGTCGCGCCGATGAGCTCATAGAAAAAAAGGCGGTCATGGTAAATGACACCATAGCATCTATTGGCGCTCGCGTCACCGATGCGGACAATATACTCGTACACGATATACCCTTAGGTAAGCGTCCGGCATACACCTATCTTGCACTTCACAAGCCTGTTGGCTACGTCTGCTCACGTAAACAGCAAGGAGACTTGCCAACTATCTACTCACTCATACCAGAAAAATACAGTCATCTTAAAACCGTCGGTAGGCTCGATGCCGACAGCTCAGGGCTATTACTTATGTCAGACGATGGCGACTTTACGCTTGAGATGACTCATCCACGCTACTACAAACAAAAACGTTACGAAGTATCTCTTGACCACAATCTTGCACCACTCCATCAACAGATGATCAGTGACTTTGGTATCCAACTTGAAGACGGGGCCAGTAAACTCACCCTCGAGCGTATGAGCGACACCTCACGCAAAGACTGGCACGTCATTATGAGTGAGGGTCGCAACCGGCAAATACGACGCACGTTCGCTAGTATTGGCTACGGGGTAAAGCGACTTCATAGAACACAGTTTGGCGCGTATACATTAGCCAGCTTGCCACAAGGCGACTGCATGATAGTTTCTAAGGCGTAATCTCGGTTACAGGCATACTCAGCGCCATCATGTCAGACTGCCATGTGTCGAGCAAGGCGCCAATCTGCCCCCACGTAATCCGATGAGTCTGCTGAATTCGCACGTATGAGGATCTATCGATATCTGCAAGGATATCCGTCACCTGAGGTGGTATCGTATAGCCAATAAGCTGAAGCACGTGCTGCATGCCAACTGCAGCTTGCTCAAACGAATAGTAGAGCGCTTCTGCACTTAGTACCTCTTCGTCGTAGTCCATGCCGCCTTCAGGAAACGCGATGAGATTGTCATAACGATCTTCCATTGCCGTCACGCCAGACCAGCGGCTTTTATAGGTATCCATATATTGCATTATACATCATAATATGTTATAAATTCAACATGTATAAGCGTTTTTTTGGCGAAGTGTCGCGTATTGCAAACGAATGGCAGCCTAATGATTTGCGGCGTGCACTAGGTACTCGCGCTGTAGACGATCGCAGACAGTACGTTACCGCAAGTGAGTTACTGCTCGAAAAAGTAGCCCAGAATACCGACGACGCGCGAAATCGTCAGCTGGCCGAGCACGACGCTACGCAGCAGGGCATACGTCATATTGCACTGTACCTCAGATATGGTGCGAGAGCAGCTGTCAGAAGTAATGCGAACATGGACACATACGCGCAGTCGCTCACCACGCCAGACGGTATCGCCCCGCTTTTATCCATTGCGGACATGCCGCGCGAAATCGCAACACCCCTGGAGCAGCATCTGGATATCAAAAATCCCGGGTACTCAACCTTAGAACAACCAGAAGACTTTGTATATCAGTGGGATCAACAGCAGGGGATTACTAATCCTCTTCTAGAGCTTGCAACGTTTGAAGCACAAGCGAAGCACCCAAAAATAGTAAACACGAAAGAACGTCGTTGTCCCGTCGACAGAGTTGGCCTCATTCACCCGCTCGTACGTGAGTTTTCAAAAGTAGCTATCAAAGATGCACTACTTTTTCCGAAGACATTTGGCAAAGCCTAGTTCCGCTTATGCTCGCAAAGTTTTAGCACCTCTGTTATAATTAGCTCCATATGGCAAGCAAGCTCCCAACCGTAGCAATCATCGGTCAAGCGAACGTCGGCAAGAGTTCGCTTTTTAATCGCATGGTCCGCGCTCAACAGGCAATCGTCGCCCGTGAACCTGGCACCACGCGCGACAACGTACTTGGCCGAGTCGAACACGATGGATTCCAGTTTTGGCTCGTAGACACAGCCGGCATGAAAGACCCTGACGATGAATTTGAAGCGTCTATCCAAGAGCAAATCGAAGAAGCGGCCGTAGCGGCAGATGTAATACTCGTTGTCGTCGACAGCACCATGTATGTGTCCGATCACGACCGCGTCGTCGCTAAAAAAGCCCTCAAGAGCAAAAAACCTGTTGTTCTCGTGCTCAATAAAACAGATCTTAAGGGTAGTCTCCCTGTCGACGAATTCCGTCGTCTAGGCATCAAGCAGATGGTACAAACAAGCGCTGAACATAATCGCGGTACACTTGGCCTGCTTGATACTATCGTCACCGAGATCCCACGCCGCACCGAGGCAGAAGCAGACGATGTATTCCGCGTCGCATTGATAGGCCGTCCAAATGTCGGCAAGAGTAATCTATTTAACGCAATGGCGGGCAAACAACAAGCACTTGTCGCAAATATCGCGGGCACCACTCGTGACGTCAACCGCGTGCAAATCAAATACAACCAGCGCAATGTCGAACTTCTCGATACCGCTGGTGTACGTCGCCAAGGCAAGCAAGAGCGGGGGATTGAGAAATTCAGCGTACTGCGCACCCTACAGGCTATCGAAGAAGCAGATGTGTGTTTACTACTTATTGATGTCAATGATATCGGCGTCGCGCTCGACCAACGCCTTGCAGGCATCATCGCCGAAGCTGGCAAAGGCCTGATCGTCGTAGTCAGCAAGTGGGACAGCGTTGAAGGAAAAGATGCCTTCACTCGTGATGCACTAGCGCCACGTATCAGCCGGCATCTTAAATTCGTACCATGGGCACCACTTATCTTTACCAGCTCAGTTACTGGCCAAAATGTCACAAAGATATTCGACCTCGCCCTCGACATCGAAGCTCGGCGCGAGCAAGATACCAAAACACGCGTACTCAACGACCTACTGCAACGCGCCGTCCAAGCGCACCCGCCGTCTGGGCTCAAGAACACCCATCCGAAACTTCGTTATATCGTCCAGACCGATACAACGCCTCCTTGGTTCGTTATTCACGGTAGTAATCTCAAGTTCGTTCACTGGAGCTACAAGCGCTACCTAGAGCGACTTCTGCGCGAAACCTACAACTACGCTGGTATGCCGATCAAGTTTAGCTTTATCGACGAAAAGCAAGTGAAAGAGAACAAGAAGCGCATTGCCGAAGGTAAAGCGCCTGTCACTAAAGCATATAAAAAAGCCAAGCAAGCCGAGGCCGAGGCGGCAGAAGCAGCAGCAATAGCCGAGGAGTAGTCCTGCGTGCACATCCAACGCGACATCATCGCTCGACTTAAAAATGCAGACTCACTGCGCTTTAGCCAGCTAAAGCCGCATCAAGACATTCCCAATGATCTGTACAATTATCATCTCAAGCAACTTATCGGCGACGGGCTAATCGAAAAAATAGAGACTGGCTACCAGCTATCAGCAGCGGGTAAGCGACATGTTGCTGACGTACATCATACCAGCGATCAAGATGACCGCTTGTTTAAATTCAACGCCCTTCTTATTGTCACACGGAGAACTGATGGGACTTTGTATATACTTAACCAACGTCGCACCTCACAGCCCTCATACGGTATCGTTGGTCTTCCTGGAGGCACTATACTTAAGTCCGAACCACTGCTCGATGGCGCACAGCGCAAACTTACTCAGGAAACAGGACTTTCCGGTAGCTTCCGTTATCTGGGTACTGAGCGACGAATTTTATACGATGGTGCACGATTGTTTTCAGATGTGCTATTTCCATTCTGCCTGTGCGAGGATGCAATCGGCGAACCGATACCCACAGAATTTGGTGAAAACTTTTGGTCACCAATAGACGCAGCCATAGCAAACGACAGTCGAATCCACGACCATATCGACTACATCCCCAAGGTACTCACAGCCATTCGCGACGATACACTCACAGAGCTCCAGGGGTTTTACCACGAACAACTATCCAGGTAATCTTATTCGCGAAAATCAAGAGAGGATTGCCTCTCTTTTTTCATAATATAGCACGAGCTAGAATAGAAGCATGACAGAAAAATTTTCACTCATACGCGACGGCGTAGACATGCTCAATTACCCAGCACACATACGCGGCAACGTTGCACGAGCAGCGACTGCATGGCAAGACTTTACCACGCTAGACCAACGCACCAAGGAACAGTTTGCCGCCACATCGCTGCAGTCTGGCACTGGCTACGAGAAAAAGGGGAGTGGTGAGCGTGAAAGTCACGATATAAAAGAGAATTTCGACATCACCCGAGCCAGCCTCTCAGATCTCGCTACGACAAGCCACACCAACCCCATTGCATCACACTTCATATCAGCAGCAAGTGAACTATTTGATGATCTAGAGAGACTGATCGCCGCCAAAGGTAAGCGTATAGAAAAAGAGTATGCAGTTGTGGGTTTTGCCAAAGAAGCAACGACAAGCGCCTCATCAGCATTTGTGCGATTTTTATACTATCCGCCCGTGCCGACAGGTACCGTGATAGGCGAGCCCCATGTTGACCATAGTGGCGTTACCTTACACCTATACGAATCTACCGACGGCTGCGAACGACTGACGCTCGATACGCGCAAATGGCAACCCATGCCAGTGAGCACCGAGCAAGCCGCACTGTTCCCTAGCATGCAAACGCAATTATTCAGCAATGGTAGGGTGAAGGGCTTGTGTCACCGCATACTTGCAAATGACACGACAGCTCGCGTTGGTCGTAGTTCCATCGTCTGCTTCATCCCACTCGTCAACATGCCGACGTACGACCGCAAGACACACGGACGACTGCAGGAGATGGAGCCAGGATTTAATTACAATATATCAACTGTGCAATTTCGGAACTACTTTAAATAATCTTCCCTCCAGCCAATTCACCAAGCATAACGCGCCATAGGCCTGAACTTTAGTGCGACAATAACCATATTCCACGCTTTGGTTTTCGGATCGTTTCGTTATACTATAGAGAGTCATGAAACTAATTCTCGCACAAGGCAACCCCGGCTCAGAATTCAAAAACACGCGTCACAACGTAGGGTTTTGGCTGCTGGATGCCTATGCATCGACTCATAATATTGATTGGTCGGAGAAGACGAAATTTCACTCGTACATAGGCGAGTGCAGTCTAGAGGGAGAAAAGATATTGCTCGTCAAACCGACGACATACTACAATGACACCGGCATTGCGGCACGTGCATTGGTAGATTTTTATAAGCTCGATCCAGCTACCGGCATATTAGTCATCCACGATGATCTCATGTTGCCACTTGGTACTATTCGTACACGAGAAAAGGGCAGTGATGCGGGCAACAATGGCATCAAGTCTCTCAGTGTACACCTCGGACAAGACTATAAACGAGCTCGTATCGGCATATGGAGCGAACTGGCAGATCGCATGGATGCAACGGCGTTTGTGCTCGGTAAGTTCACAGCAGACGAACGAGCGGTACTAAGCAATCTGCAGCCAGTAGCCGACAACATCATCGATACATTCGTTGCCGGCAATTTCGAAACAACCAGTCGTAAAGCATAGTATTCAGTGCAAAATTAAATAGTTTTGCGACATATTTGCAGATTATCTCCTTTGTTTGTACAGTAACAGTAGTAATGATTATATATGAAACGTTTCAGCTTTTTTGGAACGACTATACCAAAGAGAGTGTCAACAAACATGGCTTCAAAGACTGGCAGGTCGTCAACATACACCACACCAGTGATGCCGACTATGCCTTGCAGTACCATAGCGGCAACGACGACCTAGGCTTTCAGCCTCTCGTGATCACCGAAGCGAATCCGTTTTCGCATGAAGTGCGACAGACGCTCGTAAAGCATGTAGCAGATGCTGTTGCAGATTCTTTCACCGAGTATAGCCGCAGAAAATATAGCAATAGCTTTGACAAGAAATTCGGCAGCTTCAAACCCGACACCTTTAAGGCATTTGCCGAGTACGATGATTGGGACTCTTTTTATTACGCATGGCTCGAACGTGCACGCCAGCCCGTCTTTCATATGAATATACCGCTACTCATCGACCATACCCCCCAGATCGAATACTGGACTCGCAAGCAGTCGGGGCAAGAAATATTGCCATATCAACGTCTGCTTATCACAACATACTTTGTGACTGAAAATCGTTTTTTTGATTTTTTTATCAAAAATATAACCGACGGTCAAGCGCAGCAGATTCATCAGATGACTCAGAGCCGTATCGGTCTGAACCTAGAGCTGCTCTACACGAAAAAAACTCCTGCTCATGTCCGAATATAGTCCATCAGCACCAGACTACGAGCACTACTCTAGTGAATTCGCCAATCCTCAAGAGTCTATAGTATATGACCTACACGACCATGCCGCGCATGGCGAGGTGGGGCACGTGTGCTCAGCAGAATGCCAGCACACACAAGAAGAGTCTAACAAGTTTGCCGACGATCTGTTCGAG